>NZ_JACEXH010000021.1:0-26260 GCF_014525465.1 Actinotalea sp. JY-7885
GAGCCCGCCGTCCGGGCCTTGCGCCCGCGGCGCTCGCCGCGGCCGTGCGCGGCGCCGCCCCGCGCCCGCTCGCCGCCGTGCTCGTGGTGCCGGACCTGCCCACGGACGTGCGCCACAACTCCAAGATCGACCGGGTCCGGCTCGCGCGCTGGGCCGAGGGCGTCCTGTCCGGCGGGCGGGTGCGTCGGCCGTGAAGGTGCTGGTCACCGGTGCCAGCGGCCTGCTCGGCCGGGCGGTCGCCGCCCGCGTGCTGGCGGCGGGACACGACGTGCGCACCTTCCAGCGCCGCCCGAGCGCGGTGGCGGGGGTGCAGGACGTGCGCGGCTCGCTGACCGTCGCGCAGGACGTCCAGCGCGCGGTGGCCGGCGTCGACGCCGTCGTGCACCTGGCCGCGAAGGTGTCGCTCGCGGGCGACCCCGCGGACTTCGCGCGCGTCAACGTCGAGGGGACCGGGGCGCTGCTGGCCGCGGCCGCGCGCGCCGGGGTCACGCGGTTCGTGCAGGTCTCCTCCCCGTCGGTCGCGCACAGCGGGACCTCGATCGTCGGCGCGGGTGCCGGCCCCGCCGACCCGGACCGCGCCCGCGGCGACTACGCCCGCACCAAGGCCCGGGCCGAGCTGCTCGCGCTCGCGGCCGACGGCGACGACATGCGCGTGGTCGCGGTGCGCCCGCACCTGGTCTGGGGACCGGGCGACACCCAGCTCGTCGCGCGCCTCGTCGCCCGGGCGCGTGCGGGACGGCTCCCGCTGCTCGACGGCGGCCGCGCCCTCATCGACACCACCTACGTGGACAACGCCGCCGCCGCGATCGCGGCGGCCCTGGGGCGCGCCGCCGACGACGCCGTGCACGGCAACGCCTACGTCGTCACCAACGGTGAGCCGCGCCCGGTCGCCGAGATGCTCGCGGGCATCTGCGCCGCCGCCGGGGCGCCGGCTCCCCGCTGGAGCGTGCCCGCAGGGCTCGCCCGGGCCGCGGGCGGCGCGGTCGAGGCGGTGTGGCGCGTCCGGCCGGGCCGCGACGAGCCGCCGATGACCCGCTTCCTCGCCGAGCAGCTCTCGACCGCCCACTGGTTCGACCAGCGCCGCACGCGCGCCGACCTGCAGTGGGCGCCCGAGGTCACGATCGACGACGGCCTGGCCCGGCTCCGGGCGGCCGCGGCGCGCACCGACGGTGCCTAGGCTCCACGCATGCCCACGCTCATCCTCGTCCGGCACGGTCGCACGACGGCGAACACCGGCGGCCTCCTCGCCGGGCGCACGCCCGGGGTCGAGCTGGACGAGCACGGGCGCACGCAGGTCGCGCGCACGGCCGACCGCCTCGCCGTCGTGCCGCTGGTCGCCGTCGTCTCCAGCCCGCTCGAGCGCTGCCGGCAGACGACCGACGCGATCCTCGAGCGTCAGGCCGGATCCCCCGCACTGACGCTCGACGACGCCCTGACCGAGTGCGACTACGGGCAGTGGCAGGGCCGCGCGCTCGGGGACCTGGCGAAGGAGCCGCTGTGGTCGGTCGTGCAGGCGCACCCGTCCGCGGTGACGTTCCCGGGCGGCGAGTCGATGGCCGCCATGCAGGCCCGCGCCGTCGCGGCGGTCCGGCGGCACGACGCCGTCGTCGAGGCGGAGCACGGGCCCGGCGCGGTGTGGGCGGCCGTCTCGCACGGGGACCTCATCAAGGCGGTCCTCGCCGACGCGCTCGGGATGCACCTGGACCTGTTCCAGCGCATCGCGGTCGGCCCCGCGTCGGTCTCGATCGTGCGCTACGGGACGAGCCGGCCGGAGGTCGTGACGACCAACACCGACTTCGGGGACTTCTCCTGGCTCGCCGCCGCAGGGCCCGCGGGTGACGCGCAGGTCGGGGGAGGGGCCGGCCACGGCGCCGTCCCGGACGGCGCCGAGCACACCGGCGACCCGGGACAGGGCGACGCCCGCGCGGCACGCTCGTAAACTGACGACGTGCCCACCCTCGTCCACGAGTACGACTGGCCGGACCGCGTCGTCATCGGGACGGTCGGCCGCCCGGGCGAGCGCACGTTCTACCTCCAGGCCCGCACCGGCGCGCGGAGCACCTCGGTCGCGCTCGAGAAGGAGCAGTCCGCCGTCCTCGCCGAGACGATCGACGAGGTCCTGAGCCGGCTCGCCTCGGACAAGGACCATCCGGTCGCCGTGCCGGCCGAGGCCCCGGCGGAGCTGATCGACAACGAGCCGCTGGACCAGCCGGTCGAGGAGCAGTTCCGCGCCGGGATGCTGCGCCTCGGCTGGGAGCCGAGGACCGCCCAGGTCGTCATCGAGGCGTACCCGGTCGAGCCCGACGACGATGACGACGACGAGACGGACGTGGACGCGGACGGCGAGCCGACCGAGCCCAGCGAGATGCTGCTCATCCGGATCCCCGTCGGCACGGCCCGGGCCTTCGTGGAGCGGACCCGCCAGGTGGTGCGCGCCGGGCGGCCGATCTGCCCGCTGTGCGGGCAGCCGATCGACCCCGACGGCCACGTCTGCGACCTGACCGACCCCGAGTGAGCGCGGGCGCCGACCTGCACGGCGGCGACCTCGAGCTGATCGGCCGGATCACCGCCGCGTCCAACGCGACGTTCCTGGCCCGGGTCGACGGCGTCGACGTCGTCTACAAGCCCGTCGCGGGGGAGCGGCCCCTGTGGGACTTCCCCGACGGCACCCTCGCGAACCGCGAGGTGGCCGCCCACGCGGTCTCTCAGGCGCTTGGGTGGGACGTCGTGCCGCAGACGCTGCTGCGCGACGGTCCGCTGGGCCCGGGCATGGTGCAGCGCTGGCAGGAGCCGGACCCCGAGCAGGACCCGGTCGACGTCGTGCCCGCGTCGCGGGTCCCGACGACCGGCTGGCGCACGGTCCTCGAGGCGGCCGACGAGCGCGGGCGGCCCGTGGCGCTCGTGCACGAGGACTCGGCGGCCCTGCGCCGGATGGCCGTGTTCGACGCCCTCGTCAACAACGCCGACCGCAAGGGCGGGCACGTCCTGCCCATGCCCGGCGGTCACCGCTACGGCGTGGATCACGGCGTCACGTTCCACACCGACCCCAAGCTGCGCACGGTGCTGTGGGGCTGGCTGGGCGAGGAGCTGCACGCCGACGAGGCCGACGGCGTGCGCCGGCTGCTCGCGGACCTCGGCGGCGGGCTGGGGGAGACGCTGTCCGGCCTGCTCGACGACGAGGAGGTCGCGGCCCTTGCCGCGCGCTGCGAGCGGCTGCTCACGGAGGGCCGCTTCCCGGCGCCCGAGGGCGACATGCCCGCGGTGCCCTGGCCGCTGTTCTGAGGGCGTGCGCGGGCGTGCACTGCACGCGCCGCGTTCACGCCGCCGGCGGGTGGCGTAACGCTTGATCGCACGTGTCGTGCAGTGCACGACCCCGGGGGGCGGATCGTGGTCACCCCGGCAGGGCGGACCTAGCGTGCGTCACGCAGTCCCCCGCTGACCCGGATCGACCCGACGGCGCGGCTGGACCGTGCCCGTCGTCGTGCACCCGATCCGTGGAGGCCCCCTGTGAGGAAGTACCCCGCCGTTGCCCTGCTGGTCAGCGCCCTGGCCCTGGCGGCCTGCGCGCCGGCCCAGTCCGGCGGCAGCGCCCCGACCGGTTCGTGCGGTCGATCCTCTTCCCGCTCGTCGCCCCGGGCCTCGCGGCGGTGAGCATCTTCGCGTTCATCTCGACCTGGAACGACTTCCTGTTCGCCAAGACGTTCATCATCTCGGCGCAGGAGAACCAGACGCTGCCGCTGGCCATCCTCAACTCCTTCCGCCCGGACCAGAACGACTGGGGCGCGATCATGGCAGGCTCCGTGATCATGACGATCCCGGTCATGGTGTTCTTCGTGCTCGTGCAGCGGCACCTGGTCTCCGGCC
Source organism: Actinotalea sp. JY-7885 (assembly GCF_014525465.1). Lineage (NCBI taxonomy): Bacteria > Bacillati > Actinomycetota > Actinomycetes > Micrococcales > Cellulomonadaceae > Actinotalea > Actinotalea sp. JY-7885. The sequence goes on from NZ_JACEXH010000021.1 coordinate 3,865, forward strand.
TCGCCGGCGCGGTGAAGGGGTGAGCGTGCCGGCCGACAGCGCCCGCAACGACTCGCTCTCGCTGCGGCGCGGGCTCGCGCTGCTCGACGCCGTGCGCGAGGCCGCGGGTCCGGCCCACGGGATCTCCACGAACGAGCTGGCGGTGCGCCTCGGGGTCCACCGCTCCTCGGTGGCCCGGCTGCTCGCACCCCTGGTGGACCACCGCCTGCTGCGCCGGGACGCGAGCGGGCGCTACCACCTGGGCGACGGCGTCCTGCGACTGGGCCAGGCGTACCTCGCCGGACTCGACCTCACGTCCGTGGCGGCACCGCACCTGCGCGCGCTCGCCGCCCGCACCGAGGGCACGTGCCTGCTGGTGGAGCCGGCGGACGTGCACGTGCGCCGGCTCGACACCGTCGAGGCCGCGCCGCTGGTCCGGATGGCCTCGCGCCACGCCGACCGGCTGCCCATGCACTGCACGGCGTCGGGCAAGGCGGTGCTCTCCGTCGCGCCGGCGGCATGGATCGACCGGGTCATCGCGACCGGCCTGCACGCCGTGACGCCCAGGACGATCACCGACCCCGCCGAGCTGCGCGCCGAGCTGGCCCGCACGCGCAAGCGCGGCTTCGCCATCGAGGACCAGGAGCACGAGCCGGAGATCCGCAGCGTCGCCGCACCCGTCTTCAACCAGGTCGGCGACGTGGTCGCCGCCGTGTCCGTCGCCACGCTCGTGGCCCGCATGCCTCCCGAGACCCTGCGCGCCACCGCGCTCGCCGTCATCGACACCGCCCGCGCGCTCTCCGCCGAGATGGGCGCCGCGCGCGGCCCCGCGACCCCCCGAAAGGCCTGACCCGTGCCTCCTGCGACCACCGCCCCCGACGACAGGGCGCCCGCCGCCGACGTCGCCCCCGCGGTCCCGGCGCTGGTGCCGGCGCCGGTCGAGGTCGCGACGACCGGCGAGCACCTGGTCCTCGGCCCCGAGGTCCGGGTCGTGCTGGCCCCGGAGCTGGCCGGTGCCCGGCCCGTGCTCGTCGACGTGCTCGGCCGCCGCCTGGGCCGCCTCGTGACGGTGGTGCCCGACGGCGCCGTCGACCGGGCCGACGGCACCGCTGCCACCTCGCTCGTGCTGCGCCACGACCCGACGCTGGAGCCGGAGCACCACCGACTCGAGATCACGGCCGACGGCGTCGTCGTCGAGGCCGGCGACGCCGACGGCGCGCGCCACGCCGTCCGCACGCTCCAGCAGCTCCTCGGGCCGGCCGCGTTCCGCGCCGTGCCGCTCGACGACGCCCCGCTCGTGCTGCCCGGCCTGCGCCTGGTGGACGGCCCGCGCTTCGGGTACCGCGGGGTGCTGCTCGACGTCGCCCGGCACTTCATGCCCAAGGACGCCGTGATGCGGTTCATCGAGCTCGCGTCCAGCCACAAGCTCAACGTCCTGCACCTGCACCTCACCGACGACCAGGGGTGGCGGGTCGAGATCCGCGCGTTCCCCCGGCTGACCGAGGTCGGGTCGTGGCGCCACGAGTCCCAGGTCGGCTCCTCGCGGTCGACGCTGTACGACGGCGTGCCGCACGGCGGCTACTACACGCAGGACGACCTGCGAGAGATCGTCGCCTTCGCCGCCACGCGCGGCATGCAGGTCATCCCCGAGATCGACGTGCCCGGGCACTCGCAGGCCGCGATGGCCGCCTACCCGGAGCTGTCGGCCGCGGGCCTGCAGCTCGACGTGTGGACCCGCTGGGGCCTGAACCCCAACACCCTGAACACGTCCGAGGCCGTGCTCGACTTCTACCGCGCCGTCCTGGACGAGGTGCTCGAGATCTTCGACTCGCCGCTCGTCTCGCTCGGCGGCGACGAGGTCCCCGCGGACCAGTGGGCCGCCAACCCGCAGATCGTGGCGCAGGCCGCCGAGCTCGGGCTCGACAGCGTCGAGGAGCTGCTGCCGTGGTTCGTCGGCCGCCTCGCCGACCACCTGCGCGAGCGCGGCCGCCGCGTCACCGTGTGGGACGAGGTCGGCGGCTCGCGCGTGCCGCAGGACGTCGTGGTCAACTCCTGGCGCGGGTACCGGGGCGGGATCGACGCCCTGCGCGACGGGCACGACATCGTCATCTGCCCCGAGCACCAGGTCTACCTCGACCACCGGGCCGCGCCGGGCCTGGACGAGCCGGCGCCCGTGGGGACCGTGCACACCGTGGAGGACGTGTACCGCTTCGAGCCCGTGACCGACGAGGTGGCCGAGACGGTCGCCGAGCCGGGCACCGGCCAGGTCCTGGGCGCGCAGGCGCACGTGTGGACGGAGCAGCTCGACGGCCCGCGCCGCGTCGACTTCGCGACCTACCCCCGGCTGTGCGCGTTCGCCGAGGTCGTCTGGTCGCCGCGCGACCACCGGGACTACGAGGACTTCGACGTCCGGCTGCGCACGTCCCACCTGCCGCGCCTGGACGCCGCGGGTGTCGAGTACCGCCCCCTGGACGGGCCCCACCCGTGGCAGCGGCGGCCGGGGGTTCCCGGGCGTCCGCTGCGCTTCGACGAGCTCGGCCACCTCGTCGTGGCGGAGCACGGGGAGCGCTGAGGAGTACCGATCTGTCCGATTGCGTGCATACTGGCGTGATCGTCCTGGTCTGAGCGGGACGGTTTTCCGTGCGACCGGGGGGACGCCATGGAAGACGCTCGACGTCGTCGTCGACGGGTGCTGGCAGCGCTGGGGCCTGTGCTCCTGCTGCTCGGGCTGGTGTGGACGGGGCCGGCCCAAGGGCTCGGTCCCGGGCCCGCACCCGCGGTGGTGCCGGCGCCGACAGCCAGCACCGCGGTCATCACCGTCTCCGTCGGTGCCGACCGCCAGGGCACGACGGGCGTCTCGCCGCTCGCGGGCACGACGCTGCAGCTCTACGACGGCGGCTCGGGCGGCCCCACCACCCCGGTCGCGGAGGACTGGGCGACCTGCACCTCCGACGCCGACGGCGACTGCAGCTTCGTGGTTCCCGACACCCAGGCGGGCCTGTTCGGCTGCCGGGGCGCCGGTACGGGCGCGAACTGCGACCGCCGGTTCTGGATCGTCCAGACCGCGGCGCCGACGGGTTTCGTCGTCAACACGCAGCTGCGCACCGGGAACGGCAACGGAACCGGCTCCCAGCTGACGTCCTACCAGTTCCGGACCGGGAACCAGCTTCGCGCGGGCACCACCTACACCTCGCAGTCCGACTTCATGGTGGGTACCGGCAGCACCAACCGGACCGCGTCCGGCGGTGTGTGGCAGCAGTCGAGGCTCAATCCCGAGCCGCTGCAGCAGTGCGGGCTGAGCGTCGCTCTCATCCTCGACCTGTCAGGCTCGGTGACGCCGTCCCAGCTGACCCAGCTGAAGGGCGCGGCGGACACGTTCGTCGACTCGCTCGTCGGCACGCCGTCGGAGATGGCCCTGTTCTCCTTCTCCACGGCGACGCCCGCCGAGGGCGCGACCCAGAACTACCCCGGACTCGTGCCCATCTCGACCCAGGGCGGGGCGGACACGTTCAAGGCCCGCTACGCGTCCTGGACGGCGGGCGGCGGCACCAACTGGGACCGCGGCCTCGCGGCCGCGGCCGAGGCCGCCGCGACGTACGACATCGCGGTGGTCATCACCGACGGCGACCCCACCTTCTACTCGCAGCCCTCCGAGGGCCCGGGCAACTTCAACCGCGTCCGTGAGATCGAGAACGGCATCTTCTCGGCGAACGCGCTCAAGGCGCAGTCGACGCGCGTGCTGGCGGTCGGGGCGGGGACCGGCGTGAGCGACCCGGCGACGGCGAACAACCTGTCCGCGATCTCCGGACCCACGGCCTACGACGGCACGAACGCCGTGACGGCGGACTACTTCCAGGTCTCCGACTACACGGTCGTCGGGCAGGCCCTGCGGCAGCTGGCGCTGGGCGAGTGCGCCGGCTCGCTGTCGGTCGTCAAGCAGATCGTCGCCGCCGGCGCCGACCTCTCCACGGCCACGCCCGCCGGCGCGGGGTGGACCTTCAACGCCTCCACGGACACGGCAGGCGTGACGCTGCCGACCACCACGGCGACGACGGACGCCACCAGCGCCGTCAGCTTCCCCATCACCTACGAAGGGGGCGCCGCCTCCGGAACCATCGCGATCGACGAACCCCCGCAGGGCGCCGTGATCCGCCCGGTGGGGGGCGCCAACGCCGTCTGCACGGACCTCGGCACCGGGCAGGCCGCGCCCGTCACCAACGTCGGGACGACCGGCTTCACCGTGGACGTGCCGAGCACCGACGCGGTCAGCTGCATCGTCTACAACGAGATCGCCGCGCCCGCCTCCGTCACGGTCGACAAGGAGTGGGTCATCAACGGCGCCGCGCCGGTGCCCGAGGGCAACCAGCCCTCCGGCTTCACCTCGGAGCTGACGCTGACCGGGCCCGACGGCGCGGGCGCGACCCCGCAGGCCTGGCAGGTCACCCGCGACGGCTACGTGGCGGGCGAGGACGTGACCATCGCCGAGGAAGTGACGCTGCAGGCGCCGACCATCGACCCCGACCTGTGCGAGGTGGCCACGCCCCAGCTCGTGGAGATCGACGGGGCGGTGGTGACGCCGGTCGACGTCCCCGACGCCGGGTACGAGACGACCCTCATCCAGGGCGCGAACACCTTCACCATCCGCAACACCGTGACGTGCGAGTCCCGCCTGACGCTGGCCAAGGAGGTCCAGGGCAGCGCCGAGCCGACGCTGTGGAACCTGGCCGCCCTGCCCGGACCCGGGACGCCGGCGGGCCAGCTCCCCGGCCCGAGCGGGCAGGCGACGAGCGCCGCGGTCACCGACCAGGTCGTCACGCCACTGGTCCCGTACCAGCTCGCGGAGTCCGGGGGCACGCCGACCTACGTGCAGGTGGACCAGCGCAGCGACCTCCAGACCTACCCGCTGTCCACCGGGTCCTGGTCGTGCATCCGGGTCGACGCCGAGGGCGCGCAGGTCTCGGGCTACGCCGACGGCCTCAACGGCGGCGTCACCGTGCCCCTCGCCGCGCGCGTGAGCTGCACGGCGACCAACCAGACCGGCCAGCTCGTCCTGGCGAAGGACGTCGTCAACGACGCCGGCGGGACGGCGGTCCCGGCCGACTTCACGCTCCGCGCCGTCCCGGCGCCGACGGTCCCGGACCTCGACACGGTGGAGACGGCCGGCGCCGCGCGCGACGTCGCGCAGGTCTTCGAGGTCCGGCCCGGCCACCCGTACGCACTGAGCGAGACGACAGTGCCCGGGTACACGCAGACGAGTCTCGAGTGCGTCGTCGACGGCACACCGCAGGCGGTCACCGAGATCTCGGTGCCGCCGGGCGAGACGGTCCTGTGCGTCTTCACCAACTCCGCCGAGCCGGCGCAGCTCACGCTGCGCAAGGTCGTCGAGGCCGGGACGACGGGCGCGACCGAGACGCCCGCGAGCTGGACGCTGACGGCGACACCGCAGGAGATCGAGGGGCAGGCGGCCGTCTCCGGTGACGGCGCCAGCGGCGTCACGGACGTGGCCGTCTTCGCCGGCTCCTACGCGCTGTCCGAGTCCGAGGTGTTCGGCTACGACGCCGAGCCGTGGGCGTGCACCGACGCGGCGGGCGCGACCGTGCCCGTCGCGGACGACGTCGTCGACCTCGCCAACGGTGCCGACGTGACCTGCACGATCACCAACACCGCCAGGCCGCCGACGCTCACCCTGGCCAAGCAGGTCGTCAACGACGACGGCGGCACCGCGGACGAGCGCGACCCGGTCCTCACCGCGACCGGGCCGACCGCCGGGCTCACGGGCCGGCACGGGGACGACGCGATCACGGCGGCGCCCGTGACGGTCGGCACCTACACGCTGTCCGAGGACGGGCTGCCGGGGTACACCGCCAGCGACTGGACGTGCTCGACCCCCGAGGGGGACCGGCCGGTCACGGCCGGCGCCGTCGACATCAGGCCGGGCGACGACGCCACCTGCACGGTGCTCAACGACGACCAGCCCGGGACGCTCACGCTCGTCAAGCAGGTGGTCAACGACCACGGCGGCACCGCCCTGAACACCGACTGGACGCTGGCGGCCGAGGGCCCGACCACCGGGATCAGCGGGCCGTCGGAGAGCACCGCCGTCAGCAGCGTGCCGGTGGACGCGGGGGAGTACGTCCTGTCCGAGTCCGGCGGACCGGCGGACTACACCGCCTCGGAGTGGAGCTGCGCGGGCGGGACCCTGAGCGGCGACACCGTCACGGTGGCGAACGGCGAGGACGTGGCGTGCACCATCACCAACACGTTCGACGCGCCGCGGCTGACGCTGGTCAAGGACGTGGTCAACGACGACGGCGGGTCGGCCACCGCGGACCTGTGGACGCTCCGCGCGGCCGGACCGGAGACCATCTCGGGCGCGACGCGCGGCGCGACGGTCACCGACGTCCCCGTGGCGCCGGGCACGTACGCGCTGTCCGAGGCGGGCGGCCCCGAGGAGTACGTGCAGACCGGCTGGGAGTGCGAGGACGCGGGCGGGGACCCGGTGCCGCTCCAGGGCGACCAGGTCGAGCTGGCCGCCGGCGACGACGTGACGTGCACCGTGACGAACACCGACCCGCGGCAGGCGGGTACCTGGACCGTGACGAAGGAGAGCAGCCCGCCGTCCGGCACCCAGGTGCTTCCGGGCCAGATCATCGTCTACACGCTCCGCGTCACCCTCCTCTCCGGGAGCTTCGCCCCCGACGTCGTGATCACCGACGACCTCAGGGACGTGACCAACCGCGCCGAGCTGGATCCCACGATCCAGGCGAGCACGGGGGCCTACGGGATCCCGGCGGGCGAGGACCCGAGCCGTCCGTCGCAGCTCGTGTGGAACATCGGCGAGCTGACGGGCGACGAGGAGACCCTCACGTTCGCCGTCCGGGTGGACGACGACGTGAACGGGGAGGTGCTGCGCAACGTCGTGACGGCCGAGGGCGCCCAGCCGTGCGACCCGGCCGTCGACGGCGCGGCCGTCGTGGCGTTCGCCGCCGTGACGGCGGCGGCGGAGGACGACTGCCGGACGACGACGCACCCCACACCGACGCGTGGCGGCTCGGGGACGCCGAGCGGGCCCTGGTGGTCCGGCGGCTACCCCACGTGGCTCTCGTCCACCGGCGGGGGGAGTCCGCTGCTCCTGCTCGGCGCCCTGGCGCTCGTGGCCGGGGGCGCGGCGCTCACGGTCGGCGGCCGCCGCCGGGCGGGTGAGGCTGAGGCTCAGGCCGTGCAGCCGCCGGCGCAGGAGTGAGGGACGCGGGCGTGAGGAGTCCGCTGGTCGCGCGCCTCAGCGCGCCTCGACGCGCCGGTTGACGATCCAGGCGTGCTTGCCGACCTGGCGGACGCGCGCGAAGCCGAGGTCCTCGAACAGCTCGACCGTGCCGGTGAACAGGAACCGGCCCTGGGCCTCGCGGCCGGCGGTGACCTCGGAGATCGCCTCCACGAGCCCGCCGCCCTGACGCCCGATCTCGGCGAGCGCCCCCTCGAGCGCGGCGCGCGCCACGCCCTGCCCGCGGTGCCTGCGGTCGACGAAGAGGCAGCCGATGCACCAGCACCCGCCGAAGATCCCGTTGTTGCGCTCGACCAGCTCGGCGAACTGGTCCCAGGTGGAGGCGTCGAGCGCGCGCACGCGGTACGACGGCGTCGTCGTGCCCGCGCTCACGCGACGGCCTGCGCCAGGACGCGCGCCAGCTCGTCGGGCGCGCTGAGCATCGGCCAGTGCCCCGTGCCGAGGTCGACGTAGGAGACGTTCGTCGCTCGTGCCAGCTCCGGCACGTCGCCCGCACCGATCCAGGCCCTCGCGTCCTCGGGCGTGTACTCGGGGCACACGAGGACCACCGGGACGCCGAACCGCCGCACGTCGCTCAGGCGGACCACTCCGCGCGAGACGCCCTCCGGCACCGGGACGGCTCGCGCGTCGAACGCGCGGCGGGCGGCGTCGTCGAGGTCGGCTGAGTCCGCGCCCTCGAACGCGGGCCAGCCGGGGAACGCCATGGCGCCGTCGACGGGCGGGAAGAAGTCCGCGTAGCGCTCGCCGTCGGCGCTCGGGAAGCCGCCCACCAGGACGACGCCCGCGACGGCGTCCGGGCGGGCGTCGGCCGCGAGCCACGCCAGCGTGGCCGCGGCCGAGTGCCCGACGACCCAGGGGGCGTCCGCGGCGTCGACGGCGTCGAGGACGGCGGCCACCTGGTCCGCCAGGGTCGCCGTCGTGTCCCCGTCGCCCTGACCGGGCAGCGCCACGGGCACGGCGCGGTGGCCGTGCGCCTCGAGCGCGGGGACGACGTCGTCCCACGCGGACGGGTCGAGCCAGAGCCCGGCGATGAGCAGGACATCCATGGTCGTTCTCCCGTCGTCAGCGGTCGTCCGACCACGCTAGGGCGCAAGACGGACGATCCGCGTCCGGGAATCGACGTGCTGACTCAGCGCGGCGCGGCGTCGTAGGTGTGGCCGGCGACGCGCAGGCGCTCGACCAGCACGTCGCCGAGGCCGGCCGCGGGCGTGAGCGAGCCCGCGCGGTCCGGCAGGCGGTCGCCGTCCAGGGCCAGCGCGAGGGCCGACTGGCCGATCATGACGGCGGTCGCGGCGTAGCCCGGGTCGCCGGACCCGGCGGCGACCGCGCCGTAGTGACGGCCCGTCGTGGTCAGCGCGTGGACGGTCATGCGGAAGCGGCCGGTACGGCGCGTCTCCTCGTCGGGGCCCTCCCCGGGCCCGGGCAGGACGCGGTCGAGCAGCCCGCGCGTCGGCGGCAGCGCGATGACGCCGGCGGCGAGGCCCAGGCCCGCCGTGAGCCCGACGGCAGCCGCCGCGCCCCGTGGCCCTGGCCCGGTCCCCGCCACCTCGCCGTAGCGCAGCGTGCGGCCGTAGGCCCAGCCCTGCAGCGCGTTCGAGCGGCGCACGACGCGGGTGTTGAACGACGCCATCGGGAACGGCGCGACCCAGCCGCCGTCGACGGTGCGGCCGGGTGCGGGGGCGTCGGGCGGCTGCGGGACGTCGGGTTCGGCGGCGCGGTCCGGGCTCAGGGCGTAGGGGTCCGCCAGGAGGCGGCGCGCCGCGGGGTCCCGGACGGCCAGCTCCACGACGCCGCGCATCGTGGCGAGGGTGCCGCCGCTCACGCCGCCCCGCGCGGTGGCGACGGTGCGCACGTGGGCGAGGGTGCCGGCGTCGTCGGCGGCGACGCGGCGGTGCAGCGTGAGGAGGGCGAGGTCCGAGGGCACGGCGTCGTAGCCGCAGGCGTGGACGAGGCGCGCCCCCGACGCGCGGGCGACGTCGTCGTACCGGTCGATGACCTGGCGGACGAACGGGGTCTCGCCCGTGAGGTCGGCGTAGTGCGTGCCCGCGCGGGCGCAGGCGGCCACGACGGGCAGGCCGTAGCGCAGGTACGGGCCGACGGTGCTCACGACCACGCGCGCGGCGGCCGCCATCGCGTCGAGGGACGCGTCGTCGGTCGAGTCGGCCGTGAGCAGGGGCCAGCCGTGGGTGCGCGGCGGCAGGGCGGCGCGCACGGCCTCGAGCTTCTCGCGGGACCGGCCGGCCAGCGCGATCCGCACGTCGGCGGGGGCGTGGTGCGCGAGGTGCTCGGCCACCAGGGCGCCGACGAAGCCGGTGGCACCGAAGACGACGACGTCGTGCTCACGCGGATGGCTCATCCGGCGATGGTCCGCGGCGGGCGGACGATCGGCAACCGGCGTCGCCATCCGACCCCAACGCGGCACCTTGTGCGGCCGCGGGTACGTCACGGTTCGGTCACGTGGGACCCGGTTCCTTGACAGTGATTCTGTAAGGAAGGTGTACTAACAAACGTGGCAATGGCGCGCATGCTTCGACCGACCAGCAAGGTCCTGCCCGAGGACGGCCGCGCCCACAACCGCGCGATGCTCCTGCAGCACCTCTTCCACTCCGGCCCCTCCTCGCGGGCCGACCTGGCGCGCGCGACCGGCCTGACGCGCGTGACCGTCTCGGACCTCATGACCTCCCTCGTGGCCGAGGGCCTCGTCGCCGAGCTGGGGGCCCAGCCCGAGGGGCGCGTGGGCAAGCCGGCCACCCGCCTGCGGCTGTGCAGCGACGCCTTCCAGATCGTCGCCATCGACCTGACCGACGACGCGCGGATCCACGGCGCGGTCGTCGACCTCGCGGGGGAGCGTCGTGCGCGCCTGACGGTGCACGCCGACGGGCTCGAGGGGGACGCCGCCGTCGAGGCCGTGGTGGAGCTCGCCCGCTCGCTCGTCGAGCTGGCGGACCAGACGCTGCTCGGTGTCGGCATCGGCTCGCCCGGCGTGGTCGACTCCCGCGGCACGGTCGTCCAGGCCCCGAACCGCCAGTGGTACGACGTCCCGCTCGCGACGATCGTCTCCGACGCCCTCGGCCTGCCCGTCCACGTCGCCAACGACGCCAACGCCGCCGTCCTCGGGGAGTTCACCTACGGCGGGGCCGAGGCCGCGGGCGTCCTCGCCCTGACGGTCGGGCAGGGCGTCGGCGCGGGCATCGTGGTCGACGGCGCGCTCGTGCAGGGCCGCGAGCACGCGGCGGGCGAGCTGGGCCACGTCACGGTCGTGGACGAGCGCGACGACGTCGACCACGCCCCGCTCGGCCAGGCGGCGCCGTGCGCCTGCGGGCGCAAGGGCTGCCTGGAGACGGTGCTGTCCGTGCCCGCGCTGCGCCGTCGCGTCGCCGGTCTCGACCCGGCCGCGACCGACGCGGCCCTCACCGCCGTCGGCCGGCGCCTCGGCGTCGCCCTCGCACCGGTGGTCAGCGCGCTGAACCTCTCCGAGGTGATCCTCAGCGGCCCGCCGGAGCTCCTTGACGGTCCCCTGCGCGAGGAGGCGCTGCGGACGATCGCCGAGCGCACCATCCCGGTGATCGGCAACGGCGTGAGGCTGCGGATGACCGGCCTGGGGGAGGACGGCACGCTCCTCGGCGCGGCGGTGCTGGTCCTCTCCGGCCAGCTCGGGTTCAGCTGACGTGCCCGGTCCGCACCCCGCCGACCTGACCACGCGCGCCGCTGTGCCGGACGGCTGGTCCGTCGGCCTGGACATCGGGGGCACCAAGGTCGAGGCGGTCCTCGTCGACGCCGGCTCGACGCCGCGCGCGACGCTGCGCGTGCCGACCCGGCACGGGGTGGCGGGCGTCGTCGCGTCCGCGGTGGAGGCCACCGAGCGGCTGTGCGGCCGCGCCGGCCTGGCCCCGGGCGACCTCGCCTTCGTGGGTGCCGGGGTCCCGGGCATGGTCGACGCGGACCGCGGCGCCGTCTCGCACGCCGTCAACCTGGGCATCGACGGCGTCCCGGTCGCGCTCGGTGCGCTGCTCGGTGAGCGGCTGGGCCGCGGGCCGGTCCGGATCGAGAACGATCTCAATGTCGCAGCGCTGGGCGCCGCGCACGTGCTGGGCCTGACGGGGGACCTCGCGTTCCTGGCGCTGGGCACCGGCGTGGCCGCGGGGCTGATCCTCGACGGTGCGCTGCGGCGCGGGCACCTCGGCGTCGCGGGCGAGGTCGGTCACCTGCCGTACCGGCCCGACGGCCCGCGGTGCCTCTGCGGCCAGGACGGCTGCCTGGAGCTGTACGCCTCCGGCTCGGCGCTCGACGCGGCGTGGCCGTCGCGCTCGGGACGCCCGTCCCCGGCCGAGCTCTTCGCGGCCGCCGCGGCCGGTGACCCCGCGGCCGTGCGCCTGCGCGACGACTACGCCGACGCCGTCGCGGCCGGCGTGCGGACGCTCGTGCTCACGTGCGACGTCGAGCACGTGGTGCTCGGCGGCGGCGTCGCGGGCGTGGGCGCGCCGCTGCGCGAGGCGGTGCGCGAGGCCCTGCGCCGGCAGGCGGCGGCGTCGCCCTTCCTCGCCGGTCTGGCGCTGGACCGGCGCCTCCTGCTCGCACCCCGCGGCGCCGGCCTGGCACCCCTGGGCGCCGCGCTCGCGGCCCGTCGCGCCGTCCCCGAGCTGCTCTCCAGCACGCCGCCCTGACCGGGCGGCGGCGCATCGCCGCAGGTCAGCGGGGCAAGAGACGACAGAGGTCTCGATGTCGTAACGAAAACTCCAGCGGCCCTTTTTTGTTAGTAAGGCTTCCATACACTTTCCCTGTCGCCGACGACGGGGACCGCGGCTCCCGGGCCGCACGGACGAAAGGACCGACGATGTTCCGATCCCGAAGCCAGCGCCGGGCACTGCCCGCACTGGTCCTGGCCACCGGCCTCGCGCTCACGGCGACGGCCTGCACGGGTGCCGGCGGCGGTGACGACGACGGCGGCTCGACCGCCGACGCCAAGCCCCTGGTCGTGTGGGCCGGGAGCCAGACGCCGATCGTGGCGAACTACAACCCGTTCTCGCCGACCGTCCTGCACGGCGCCCTCGGGCCGATCTACGAGACGATGTTCCACTACAACAAGGCGACCGGCGGCGAGCCGGACCCCCTGCTCGGCGAGTCCTTCGAGTTCAACGAGGACGGCACGGCCGTCACGGTGACGCTCAAGCAGGACGTCACGTGGAGCGACGGCGAGCCCTTCACGGCCGACGATGTCGTCTTCACGTTCCAGCACGACCTGGTGCAGCCGACCTACATCACCTCGGTCGAGGCGACCGACGACCACACGGTCGAGTTCACGTTCGACGGGCCGCAGTTCACCAACGAGTCCAACGTGCTCGGCGGCCAGCGGATCATCCCGGAGCACATCTGGAAGGACGTCGCGGACGCGGCGACCTTCACGGACGAGGACCCCGTCGGGACCGGCCCGTACATCGTCGAGAGCACGTCCGAGGCGTCGTACACGCTCGTGGCCAACCCCGAGTACCGGGACGGCGAGGTCGCGGTCAAGAAGATCCAGTACCTCGGCATCGACGCCAACCAGTCGGCGGAGGACCTGATCCGCACCGGGCGCATCGACTGGACGACGATGTTCGTCCCCGAGCCCGAGAGCCTCACCGAGGCCGGCACCATCGGCTACCTCAACACCCCCCAGGACCCGACCGTCCTGTACACGTGCTCGGACGCGGCCGCGGGCTGCACCGGACCGCAGACCGACGTCGCGGTGCGCCAGGCGCTCGACCTCGCCATCGACCGCGGGACCATCAACGAGCGCGCGTTCGTCGGTCACGCCGGCGTGATCTCCCCGACCTACGCGCTGCTGCCCCGTGACGAGAACTGGATCGCGGACGGCATGCCGAGCGAGAGCCCGCAGTCGGCCGACGTCGCCGCGGCGCGCCAGATCCTCGAGGACGCGGGCTACACGGAGGGCTCGGACGGCTTCTACGCCAAGGACGGCCAGCCCGTCGCCATGACGCTGTCGTCGGTCGACGGCTGGAGCGACTACAACTCCGCCGCCAAGCTGATCGAGGAGCAGGCCGCCGAGGCCGGCATCAAGATCACCGCGTCGACCTTCTCCTGGAACGAGTACTCCGACGCCCGCCAGACCGGCAGCTACGAGCTCATCCTCGGCGGCATGATCGCCTCCCCGGTCGCGGACCCGTACTCGATCTACGAGGACTGGTTCACGACGGCGTCCACCGCTCCGGTCGGTGAGGAGCTGCAGCCGGGCGACTGGAACTTCTCGCGGTACTCCAACCCCGACGTCGACGCCGCGGTCATCGCCGCCAGCCAGACGAACGACGAGGCCGCGAAGCTCGAGCAGTACGCGGTCATCCAGGAGAACATCGTCCGCGACCTGCCGTACATCCCGCTCGTGATCAACGGCACGCAGTCCTTCTTCAACACGGAGGACTTCACCGGCTGGCCGACCGAGGAGGACATGTACACCTTCCCGCCGGCGTGGGGCGCCACCTCGTCCGGCATCGTGCTGGCCCACCTGAAGCCGGCCGAGTGACATGACGACCGAGGAGGAGCTCGAGACGAGGGGACCGCAGTGAAGTACTACGTCCGGCGCATCACGTTCTACCTGATCACGCTCTGGGCGGCGGTCTCCCTCAACTTCCTCATCCCCAGGCTCCTGCCGGGCGACCCAGTGGGCATCATGCTCGCCAAGCTGGCTCGCAACGGTGAGGTCACGCCTGCGACGGTGCGGAGCATCGAGCTCCTCCTCGGCTCGTCCTCGGACGCCACCCTGTGGGAGCAGTACGTCTCCTACTGGGGGCGCATCCTCCAGGGCGACCTCGGGGTCTCCATCACGAAGTACCCGACCCCGGTGGTCGAGCTGATCATGCAGGCGCTGCCGTGGACCGTCGTCCTCGTCGGCCTCGCGACCACTGTCTCGTTCGTCCTGGGCATCGGCCTCGGCGCCTGGATCGGCTGGAAGCGCGGGACGTGGGTCGACCACATCATCCCGTTCACCACGGTCCTGCAGTCCGTGCCGTACTTCTGGCTCGCGCTGCTGCTCGTGTTCGCGTTCTCCGTGACGCTGGGCGCCTTCCCGATCATCGGCGGGTACGACGTGTTCACGTTCGCCGGACCCGAGGTCAGCTGGGAGTTCCTCGGCAGCGCCGTCTACCACGGCATCCTGCCCGCGGTGACGATCGTGCTGAGCTCGGTCGGCGGCTGGCTGCTCGGCATGCGCAACATGACCGTCTCCACGCTCGCGGAGGACTACATCACGACCGCCGAGGCCAAGGGCCTGCGGCCGCTGCGCATCTTCACCACGTACGCGACGCGCAACGCGGCGCTGCCGTCGATCGCCGGGTTCGGCATCTCGCTCGGCTTCGTGGTCGCGGGCTCGATCGTCATGGAGCAGGTCTTCAGCTACCCCGGCGTCGGCAAGCTGCTCATCCAGTCGGTCCAGAACAACGACTACGCCCTGATCCAGGGGGTGTTCCTGTTCATCACCATCGCCGTGCTGGCCGCCAACTTCCTCATGGACATCGTCTACGGCTTCATCGACCCCAGGACCCGTCACCATGCCTGAGCCCTCCGCCACCCCCGAGGCCCCGCGGCGGCGCAGCGGCCTGGGGCTCGTGCTGCCCCGCCGCTCCGCGAAGCTCACCACGGGCCTCGTGCTCACCGGTGCCATCACCCTCTTCGGCATCCTCGCGCCGTACTTCGTGCAGAACCCCAAGTTCTCGGGCAACCCCGCCCTGGAGCCGCCGACGCTCGCCCACCCCCTGGGCACGACGTCGCTCGGCTACGACGTGCTCGCGCAGCTGGCCCACGGCGCGCGCGGCTCGCTCCTCGTGGGCATCCTCGTGGGGCTCATCGCGCTCAGCCTCTCCGTCATCTTCGGCATCGTGTCCGGGTACGTCGGCGGGTGGACCGACGAGTTCCTCTCGCTCGTCACCAACGTCATGCTCGTCATCCCGGGCCTGCCGCTGGTGATCGTGCTGTCGAGCTACCTGCCCGGGCGCAGCATCGCGCTCGTCGCGCTCGTGCTCGGACTGACGAGCTGGGCGGGCTCGGCCGTCGTCCTGCGGTCCCAGGCGCGGTCGCTGCGCACCCGGGACTACGTCGCCGCCGCGCGCGTCGCGGGGGAGCGGCCGCTGCGGATCATCGGCGTCGAGATCCTGCCGAACCTGCTCCCGCTGGTCGCGGCGCAGTTCCTGTTCGCCGTCGTGCTGGCGATCCTGGGCGAGGCCGGCCTGTCCTACCTCGGCCTCGGCCCGACCGGGTCGATCACGTGGGGCACCATGCTCAACGAGGCCCAGGCCGGGTCGGCGCTGACGCGCGGCGCGTGGTGGTGGTTCGTGCCACCGGGCCTGCTCATCGCGCTCCTGGGCGCCGGGCTGTCCCTCATCAACTTCGCGATCGACGAGATCGTCAACCCGAAGCTGCGCCACGTGCCCGCGGCGACGCGCGCCCGGCGCAAGCTCGCGCGCCGCGTCGACGCGCCGCCGGACGTCGTCGGCCCGTCGGCCGCGACCACAGAGCCGGACGAGCCGCAGGACGCGGAGCCGGCGACGACGACGACGACGAAGGCGGACGTCCGATGAGCGCCCCGGAGCAGATCCCCGCAGCGGCACAGGTTCCGGTCCTGACCGCGAGCCACGTCTCGGTGGACTACCTGGGCGACGACGTCGTCCACGCGGTCAAGGACGTCTCGCTGACGCTGCACCGGGGCGAGATCCTCGGCCTCGCGGGGGAGAGCGGCTGCGGCAAGACGACGTTCGCGTACGGCCTCAACCGGCTGCTGCGGGCGCCCGCGAGCATGGTGGGCGGCCAGGTCGTCTTCCACGACGAGAGCGGCACCGACATCGAGGTGACGGCCCTGTCGGGCGACCGCCTGCGGGCGTACCGGTGGGACAAGGTCTCGATGGTCTTCCAGGGCGCGATGAACTCGCTGAACCCGGTGATCACGGTCCGGGCCCAGCTCTTCGACGTGTTCACCACGCACCGCCCGGGCATGTCGCGGGCGGAGAAGGAGTCCCAGAGCCGCGAGCTGCTGCGCCTGGTCGGGGTCGACCCGGCCCGGCTGAGCAGCTTCGCGCACGAGCTGTCGGGCGGCATGCGTCAGCGCGTGATGATCGCGATGGCGCTCGCGCTGCGACCGCAGGTCATGATCATGGACGAGCCGACCACCGCGCTCGACGTCGTGGTGCAGCGCGGCATCATCCGCGAGCTGATGCGGCTGCGCGAGGAGCTCGGCTTCGCGGTCGTGTTCATCACGCACGACCTGCCGCTGCTGCTGGAGATCAGCGACCGCATCGCGGTCATGCGCCACGGCGAGATCGTCGAGCTGGCCGACTCCGAGACCATCTACACGGCGCCGCAGCACCCGTACACGCGGATGCTGCTCGAGTCCTTCCCGAGCCTGACGGGTGACCGGGGATCGTTCGTCCGGACGGGAGCTGAGCACTGATGGGCAACCTCGAGGTCCGCGGCGTCACCAAGACGTTCCGCCTGGGCCGCGGCCTGCGCCGCACGGACCTGCGGGCCGTCGACGACGTGTCGTTCACCCTGGAGCAGGGCCGCACCATCGCGCTGGTCGGCGAGAGCGGGTCGGGCAAGTCGACGATCGCCCGCATGCTCGCCAAGCTCGAGGTGCCCACGCGGGGCGAGATCCTGCTCGACGGCGCGCCGACGCCCACGCGCGGTCGTGCCCTGGCCGGCTACCGGCATCAGGTGCAGATGGTGTTCCAGGACCCGTTCGCGTCCCTGAACCCGTTCCACTCGGTGCACCACCACCTCGAGCGCCCGCTGCGGATCCACCGGCCCGAGCTGCGCGGCGCCGAGCTGGACGCCGAGGTGCACCGGCTGCTCGAGCGGGTGAACCTCGGCCCGGCCGCGACCGTGGCCGCGCGCCGCCCCCACGAGCTGTCGGGCGGTCAGCGCCAGCGCGTCGCGATCGCGCGGGCCCTGGCGCCCGGGGCGCGCTTCCTCATCGCCGACGAGCCCGTCTCCATGCTCGACGTCTCCATCCGTCTCGGCGTGCTCAACCTGCTCGCCCGCCTGCAACGAGAGGACAACCTCGGGGTGCTCTACATCACGCACGACCTGGCCACGGCCCGGCACTTCTCCGACGAGATCATGGTCATGCACCGTGGCACGGTCGTGGAGCGGGGCGCGGCTGACTCGGTGATCCTCGACCCCCAGCACGAGTACACGAAGACCCTGCTGGCGGCGGCGCCCGAGCCCTCGCGCCACGGCGCGCTGCGCGCCGAGGTCCGGGCCGAGGTCGCGGCGAAGCGGGCGTCGGCATGACGCGCGCGCTGCCCCTGCCCGCGCTCGTCGACGAGCGCCCCGGAGCCGGCTTCCTGGTCACGCCCCGCACCCTGATAGCGGCCCCCGCGGCCGCCGCCGCCGCGGCGGAGCGGCTCGCCGAGGCGCTCGGCGTCGAGCGCGACGCGCTCACCGACACCCAGGACGCGGCCGGCGGGATCGCCCTGCGCCTCACGGCGCCCGTGGCCGACCTCCCGGCGGTCCCGGAGTCCGTCGACCGCGAGGCCTACGCGATCACGGTCGGCGAGGACGGCGTCGTCGTGACCGCGTCCGACGTCGCCGGCCTGCGCCACGGCGCCACGGTCCTCGCCCAGCTCGCGGAGCCCGTCGGTGGCGGCCTGCTGCTGCCGGCGCTGCGCGTCGAGGACCGCCCGCGCTTCGCGTGGCGGGGCCTGAGCCTCGACGTCGCGCGGTCGTTCTTCCCCGTCGCGTCGATCCACCGGGTGCTCGACGTCATGGCGTCGCTGCGCCTCAACGTCCTGCACCTGCACCTGACGGACGACCAGGGCTGGCGCCTCGAGATCGCGTCCCGGCCGCGGCTGACCGAGCTCTCGGGCGGCACGGCCGTCGACGGCGGCGACGCCGGCTTCTACACGGCGGCGGACTACGCGCGGATCGTGGACCGCGCGGCGGACCTCGGGATCGTCGTCGTGCCGGAGGTCGACGTGCCCGGCCACGTCAACGCCGCGCTGCACGCCGAGCCCGCGCTCAACCCGGACGGCGAGCCGGTGGACGTCTACACCGGGACCGAGGTCGGCTTCAGCCGCCTGCGCCTGGAGAACGCCGAGACGGTGCCCTTCCTCACCGACGTCTTCACGGACGTCGCGGCGATGACCCCCGGCCCGTTCCTGCACCTGGGCGGCGACGAGCCGCTGTCCCTGGACGGCGACGAGTACGTGGCGCTGGTCGACCGTGCGGTCGAGGCCGTGACGCGGACCGGCAAGCGCGCGGTCGCGTGGCAGGAGGCGGCGCGCACGTCCCTGCCGGCCGGCACCGTGGTCCAGTTCTGGCACGAGCAGCAGGACGCCGACGTCGTCGCGGCCGCCGCGGCCGCCGGCGCGCGGGTGCTCCTCTCGCCGGCCTCGCGCGCCTACCTCGACATGAAGTACGACGAGGACAGCCCGCTCGGCCTGACGTGGGCAGGCTGCCTCACGCTCGACGACGCCTACGGGTGGGAGCCGCTCGAGACCCTGCCGGGGCTCGACGCCGCGCACGTCGCGGGCGTCGAGGCCGCCGTCTGGACGGAGACCATCCACACGGACGACGACCTGTTCTCGATGCTGCTGCCGCGCCTCGCGGCGTTCGCCGAGGTGGCCTGGACCCCGCCGCACCGGCGCGACCTCGCCGCCTTCCGCGAGCGCCTCGACGTCGTGCGCGCACGCTGGACCGCGCAGGGACTGGCGGCCGACCCCCGGTGATCGAGATCCGCGGCGTCCGCCTCGTCGCGGCGCCCGGCGCCTCGCACGCCGCGGGCGACCGCCCGCAGACCCGGTGGGACGTGCTCGTCGACGGTCCGACGATCGCGCGGGTGCGTCCCGCCGGCGGCGCGACCGAGGGGGACGGCGCCCACGACGTGATCGAGGGCGGCGGCCGCCTCCTGCTGCCCGGCCTGGTCGACGCGCACGTCCACGGCGAGGCGGCCATCTTCCGGCCCGAGGTGCAGCACGCGCTGCTGCGCCAGGGCGTGACGTCCGTCGTCGTCGGGCAGGACGGGGTCTCGTACGCGCCGACGGCGCCCGGCGCCGCGGCCGACTCGTCGTTCGCCTGGGCGACCGGCTACTTCACCGCCATCAACGGCGCGCACCCGCAGTTCACGGGCGGGTCGGTGGCCCAGCTGCTGGCGACCTACGACGGCGCCACGCCGCTCAACGTCGCCTACCTCGCCCCGCACGGGACGCTACGGCACACCGTGACCGGGGCCCAGCGCCGCCCTCTCGACGCGGCGGAGCGCGGGCTGCTCGTGCGCCGGCTCGAGCAGGCGCTGGACGACGGCGCGTGCGGCATGTCCACGGGCCTGGAGTACGTGCCGGGCCGGTTCGCCGACGAGGACGAGCTCGTGCCGCTCGCGCGCGTCCTCGCGCGGCACGGCCTGCCGCACGTCAGCCACATGCGCGGCTACCAGGACCGCGCGCTGGGCGCGTTCGACGAGCTCCTGCGGCTCGCACGGTCCACGGGGGTGGCCACGCACGTCTCGCACCTGCACGGGCCCGCACAGCCGCTCGCGGCCGCGCTCGACGCCGCGCGCACCGAGCTGGACGTGACGTTCGACTCGTACCCGTACCTGCGCGGCTCGTCGATCCTGTCGATGCTCACCATGGCGGACTGGGTGCCGATCGCCGACGTCGACGCGGCCCTGGCGATGCTGGCGGACCCCGCGGTGCGCCGGCGCCTGCGCGACGAGCAGCTCGCGCCGCTCGAGCCGTTGTGGGACCGCGTCACGCTCGCCGCGGTGCCCGGACCCCTCCAGGCCACGGAGGGGCTGACCGTGCGCGAGGCGGCGGCCGAGCTGGGGCTGGACCCCGCCGACGCCGTGCTCGAGCTGCTCGTCGCCTCGCGCCTGCGCGTCGGCTGCGTGTTCGAGCAGCAGCCGTCGCACACGGACGAGCAGGTCCGGGCGCTGCTGCGCCACGACGCCCACCTGGGCGGCTCGGACGCGATCTACGCGGGCGGGCGGCCCCACCCGCGCGGGTGGGGCGCGTTCGCGCGCTTCCTCGGCGTCCACGTCCGGGATCTCGGCGACTGGACCTGGGCCCAGGCGGTGCAGCACCTGTCGACCGGGACCGCGCGCCGCTTCGGGCTCGGCCGGCGCGGTGAGGTCCGCGAGGGCTGGGTCGCCGACCTGGCGCTCGTCGACCCGGACCGCGTCGCCGACCACGCCACCTACGCCGACCCCCGCCGGCTCGCGGTCGGCGTCGACGACGTGCTGGTCGCCGGCGTGCCCGTGCTGCGCGACGGCGAGCTGACCGACCGGCGACCGGGCCGGGCACTGCGGCCCACGGAGGAACGATGATCGAGGACCGCGTGCTCGGACCGAGCACCAAGGGTCTGCGCCTGGCGGCGGCGACGAGCATCGCCGAGCTCGTCGCCGACGCGCCGCCCGTGACCGACGACCGGTTCGCCTGGCCGCTGCTGACCATCGACGAGGCTGCCCTCGAGCACAACCTCGCGACGATGGCACGGGTGTGCGCCGAGCGGGGCGCCCTGCACGCCCCGCACCTCAAGACGTCGATGTCCGCGGGGCTCTACGCGCGCCAGGAGCGCGCCGGCGCGTGGGGCGCCACCGTCGCCACGGCGACCCAGCTGCGCGTCGTCCGGTCCTGGGGCGTGCGACGCGTCCTGGTGGCGAACGAGATGGTGGACGGGCGGGACTGGCGCTGGGCCGTGGCCGACCTCGCGGCGGCGCGCGCCGCGGGATCCCCGGGCGAGCTGCTCGCCTACGTGGACGGCGACGAGGGCCTGGCGGCCGCGGCGGCCGCGCTCCGTGACGCGGCACCGCAGGTGCGCGACGACGTCGGCGTGCTGGTCGAGCTCGGCGTGCCCGGCGGGCGCACCGGGTGCCGGTCCGTCGCGGACGCCGTGGCGCTGGCCCGCCGGGTGGTGGCCGCGGGCGTGCCGCTGGCCGGCGTCGCGGGGTACGAGGGGTCCGTCGCGTCCGGCACGACGGGCGACGACCTCGAACGGGTCGCGGCGTTCTGCCGCGAGCTCGTGAGCCTCGCCGACGCCCTGGTCGCCGACGGCCTGGTCGCCGAGCCCGTCGTCTCGGCCGGCGGCAGCGCCTACGTCGACGTCGTGCTCCGCGAGCTGACGGCGGGCGCCTCACCGCGGCGCGTCGTCCTGCGCTCCGGGGCGTACGCGACGCACGACCACGGGCTGTGCGCGCGCGCCGACCCGTGGGCGCGGCTGCCCGAGCCCGTCGCGATGCGCGCGGCCGCGACCGTGTGGTGCCAGGTGCTCTCGGTGCCCCAGGACGGGCTCGCGATCTGCGGCGCCGGCCGCCGCGACGTGCCCTACGACATCGACCTGCCGACCGTGCTGAGCGTGCGCCGGCGCGAGGGCGCCGGCTGGCTCGACCCCGAGCCGGCGTCGGGCATGGTCGTCACGAAGGTCGACGACCAGCACCTGTACCTGCGGGTGGAGGCCGGCGCGTCGCCGGCGCCCCGCGTGGGCGACGTCGTCGGGCTGGGCATCTCCCACCCGTGCACGCTCTTCGACAAGTGGCGCGCCGCGCTGCTGACCGACCCGGCCGGCCGCGTCGTCGACGTGCTGCTGACCGAGTTCTGACGACCGCAGCACCGAGTACCAGTTCCCACCCCCAGGAGAGACCCATGGCTTCCGCACGTTCGAAGATCACGACCACCGGTGCCCCGGCGCCCGCCCACAGCTTCTCCCAGGGCGTGCGCGTCGGCGACGTCCTGCAGGTCTCGGGGCAGGGCCCGGCGGACCCGGAGACGGGCGAGTACGTGCACCTGGGCGACGTCGGCGCGCAGACCACCCGCACGCTCGAGAACGTCCGCGCCGTCGTCGAGGCCGGGGGTGCGACGTGGGACGACGTGGTCATGGTCCGCGTCTACCTGCACCACCAGTCGAGCTTCGCCGCGATGAACGACGCCTACGCCGCGTTCACGGCCGAGCACGTGACCCACGACGCGCCGCCGTGCCGCACGACGGTGTTCGTCGGCCTGCCGCACCCGCAGATGATGGTCGAGATCGACGCGATGGCCGTGGTCGCGGACCGGTAGCCGACGGCCCCGCCGGCCGCCTGGTTGCCGCGGCCGGCGGGGGCGGCGCCCGGCCGCGCGGTCAGCCGTCCGCGTCCGGACCGGGGGACGTCCGGACGCGGCC
>NZ_JACEXH010000222.1:0-4592 GCF_014525465.1 Actinotalea sp. JY-7885
CTGGCGGCTCGCGCGCCGCAGCTGAGGCGGCGCGGCGGGCCCGAGGCCGGCCGCGCCCGGCCGCTGCGCCTCAGCGCACCGCGCGGTGGTTGATGTGCGGGTCGTGCTTGGCGAGCTCGAGCGTGTGGTCCATGAGGTACTGCCGCTCGAAGGGCCGGACGTCGGCCACCCGTGACGAGCTCTCGTAGTGGTACAGCCGTGCGAACGGCGTGCACACCACGTCGCGGCCGGCGGCGACGACCTTGTGGCAGTAGTCGACGTCGTTGAACGCCATGGGCAGCTCCTCGGAGAACCCGCCGAGCTCGACGTAGAGGTCCCGCGGCGTCAGCAGGCACGCGCCGGTGACGGCGAGGTAGTCGAGGTCGACCAGCTTGGAGCCGAAGTGGCTCGCGTCGTCCGTCGCGAGGCGGTGCGCGTGCACGGGCAGCCAGGTGTCGTCGTGCACGATGCCGACGTGCTGGATGGTGTCGTCCTCGAACAGGAGCTTGGCGCCGACGACGCCGACGTCCGGGTCCTGCGCGACGGCGACCATCCGGTCCAGCCAGCGGGGCTCGATCACCTCGGTGTCGTCGTTGAGCAGCACCACGAGCTCACCGCGCGAGCGG
Organism: Actinotalea sp. JY-7885; assembly: GCF_014525465.1. NCBI lineage: Bacteria > Bacillati > Actinomycetota > Actinomycetes > Micrococcales > Cellulomonadaceae > Actinotalea > Actinotalea sp. JY-7885. Next base: position 606 of record NZ_JACEXH010000222.1, read on the forward strand.
CGCACCCCCTCGTTGACGGAGTGCGAGAACGAGAACTCGCCGGTCACCGGAGCCACGACGAGCCGGTCGCCCACCAGCTCCGCGGCGAGCTCGAGCACGTCGTGGGGGGTGCCCTCCGACGGGACCAGGACGACCTCCCACGCCGGGTAGGTGGTGCGCTCGAGCAACGAGCGCAGGCACGTCTCGAGCACGAGCGTCGACGTGCCCCGCACGTCCCTGCGCCCGCCGCCGGTCGGGATGACGATCGAGACGAGGGGCGGCGGGTCCGGCACGTCGCGCCACACCCGGACGTAGCCGTCCGGGTGAGCCACCTCGACCGTCGCGCCGATGCCGAGGCGCGCGTAGCGGTCCGCGACGGCGCGCCGACCTGCCTCCGCGACCTCCGGCCCGCGCGGCGGCGCGGCCGGGCGGGTCAGGCCGATGACGGGCACGTGCTCGATGGCCTGCGTCCGCTCGGCGACGCGGAGGTGCAGGTCCCACTCGAGGGCGAGCTCGGCCTCAGGCCGGAACCCGCCGACCTCGGCCACGAGGCTGCGCCGCACCAGGCACAGGCGTCCGAGGTAGTCCCAGCCCTCGAGATACCGGGGGACCCAGTGCGGCTTGGTCTGGATGCCCTCGTGGCCGGGTGCGGGCCACTGCTCGTCGGTGTAGAGGACGTCCGTCGCCGGGCGCGCCGCGACGTACTCGGCCATCGCGGCGAGCACGCCCGGCTCGATCTCGTCGCCGGGGGCCAGCACGGCGACGTACTGCCCGGTCGCCGCGGCGAGCCCGGCCCGCAGGACTGCCGCCGGCCCGTCGCCGTCCGGGCGCGTCCAGGTGACCGCCTTGCGCAGCATGCGGTCGATCTCCCGCCGGCTCGCCGTCGCGCCCTCGCGCGCCGCGTCCCCGCGATCGGGGGACGGCGCGACGAGCTGCCACGGCCCGCGGCCGTTGCGCTGCACCGAGGCGGCGGTCCGCCGCAGTGCCGACCCGGCGTCCGGCCCGTCCTGGCCCGGCAGCAGGAGCAACGAGATGAGCGTCATGTCTGTCGCAGGCCGGTGCGCACCACGCGACCGATGACGCGCCTGACGCGGCGCACGGCCTGTCGCGGCAGGTCGCCCGTCTGGCGGCGGTCGAGCTCGGAGGACATCTCGGCGATGCGGGCGTGGGGGGGGGGGGGGGGGGCCCCCAGCGGGGGGGGGGGGGGGGGGCGGGGGGGGGCCCCCCCGCGCCCCCCCCCCCCCACGCCGGTGGGGGGGGGGTGGTGGTGGTAGGACTTCGGGGCGTGGGGGGGGTCGCGGGGGGTGCGCGCCCCCGACTGCTCGTGCAGGAGGCGGGAGCGGAGGTCGACCGCAGCGCGCAGCACGCTCAGCTCGGCATTGAGGGCGTCGAGGCGTCGGCGCATGGTTGCCGGCTCTTCGTCGGCGGCGACCTGCGCCATGCGAGCGTGGGCCTCGCGGTCCTTCTGGGAGAGTCCGGCGTGCCACTCTGCACGCGTCGACGGGGGATCGGACGGCATGAAGGCGAGGGTAGAGCATCCACGGGCCGCCGGTGAGCGAGGCCCTTGCGGTCCAGCCTCTACAGTGGCCTGGTGCGCGTCGTCCAGGTCTCCGCTCACTACCCCCCGAATCTCGTCAGCGGAGGCACGCTCGTCCCGCAGCGCATCGCGCGCAGCCTGGTCGCCCGCGGCCACGAGGTCCACGTGTACGCGGGGCACCTCGACGCCGACCGCGAACCGCTGGACACCTGGGTCGAGACCGACGAGGCCGGCGTCCAGGTCCGCTGGGTCGTCACCACGCCCTGGACCGCGTGGGCGGACCCGAAGAACACGGTCAACGCCGCGGTGACGAGCGACTTCGCCGAGTGGCTCGAGGACGTGCGGCCCGACGTGGTGCACCTGCACTCGCTCCAGACCCTGGGCGGTGGGCTGGTGCGCGCGGCGAAGCGATCGGGGGCGGCCGTCGTCGTGACGATGCACGACTTCTGGTGGACCTGCGCGCGGCAGTTCCTCGTCGCCCCGGACATGCAGCCGTGCAGCCTCGTGGTCGACTGCGGCGCGTGCCCGTGCGCGGGGGGCCACCGCTGGCTCGAGCGCCGCAACGCCGTGCTCCAGCCCATGCTCGCGGATGCCGACGTCATCCTGGCGCCGTCGCGCAGCGCGGCGCGCGTGCTGGTCGCCAACGGCGTCGACGAGCGTCGGCTGCGGGTCGACGAGAACGGGCTGCCCGACGCGGAGATCGAGGTCGCGCGTGCGCCCGGGGCCCCGGCCGGGGAGGAGGGGCGCGCGGACGGACCCGTGCGCTTCATGTTCGCCGGCGGCCCGGACCCGATGAAAGGGCTCGACGTGCTGCTGGCGGCCGCGCGGCGGCTGCCGGCGGACGGCACGTGGACGCTCGACCTCTACGGCGTCGGGCCGGACCGTGCGCTGCCCCCGTCGGTGCGCGCCCGGCCCGCGTACTCGCGCGCGGAGATGGCCGACGTCATGGCGGCGCACGACGTGCTGGTCCTGCCGTCGGTGATGCGCGAGTCGCACTCGATCCTCACGCGCGAGGCGCTCGGTGCGGGCCTCGCCGTCGTGTGCACCGACACCCTCGGGCCCGAGGAGGCCGTCGAGGACGGCGTCAACGGCCTGGTCGTGCCGGCGGCCGACGCCGAATCCCTCGCCGCGGCGCTGCGCCGGCTCGCGGCCGACCCCGCGACCGTGGCACGCCTGCGGGCGGCGGGCGCGACGGCGCCCGTGCGCCGGTTCGAGGACCAGGTGGACGGCCTCGAGGAGCTCTACGGCGAGCTGACGAGGGACCCCGGCCCGCTGCCGGCCGAGGCGCTGCTGACGTCCCCGGACGTGCTCGAGGCCGAGGAGTCGCTGCTCGGCCGCGTGCTCGTCGTCGTCGGCATCCGGGGGGCAGCACTGCGCTACCGCGGCCACCTGCCCGCCGAGGCGCTGCGGCTGCACGGCGTGCACGCCGACGTGCGTCACTACCGCGACCCCTCGATCGTCGACCTCGCGGCCGAGGCCGACGCCGTCGTGCTCTACCGCGTCCCCGCCACGTCGCAGGTCGTGGACCTGGTGGCGGGCGTGCGTGCCCGCCCCCGTCCCGTGCCGGTGCTCTTCGACATCGACGACCTGATCTTCGACCCCGACCTGCGGGGCCAGGTGCACGGCCTGGACGTGCTCTCGCAGGACGAGCAGGAGCTGTGGTGGCGCGGGGTCGCGCGCTACCGCACCACCATGGAGCTGTGCGACGCCTACGTCGGCAGCACCGAGGAGCTCTGCGCGCACGCGACGCGCACGACCGGCCTGACCGCGTTCCGCTTCGCGAACGGGGTCGGCGCGGACCTCGCACGCCTCAGCGAGCGGGAGATCGCGCGCGACCGGACGCCGGGCCCCCTGCGCATCGGCTACTTCAGCGGGACCAACACGCACGACGCCGACTGGGCGGTCATCGAGCCCGCCGTCGTCGAGGTGCTCGCCGCGCACCCGGGCGTCGAGCTCTGGCTCGGAGGCTTCCTCACGACCGGTCCGGCCCTGGAGCCGTTCGCCGCGCGCGTCCGCCGGCTGCCGATGCTCCCGTGGACCGAGCTGCCGGGGCGGCTGCGCCAGGTCGACGTCAACCTGGCGCCGCTCGTGCTCGGCAGCCGGTTCAACGAGGCCAAGTCCGCGATCAAGTGGCTCGAGGCCGCCCTGACGGAGACGCCGACGGTCGCGTCACCCACCCAGCCGTTCGCGGAGGCCATCGAGGACGGGCGCACCGGGATCCTCGCCTCGACGCACGAGGAGTGGGTCGACGGCCTGACCCGCCTCCTCGACGACGCCCTGCTGCGGCGGCGGATCGGGGCCGCGGCGCGCCGCGAGGCGCTGCTGCGCTGGGGCCCGCACACCCAGGGCGCGCGCTACCTCGAGGTGCTGCGGGAGGCGGCCCGGATCCGTCGCGCGGCCGGCCCGCGGGAGGCCGGCGCGTGGGAGCCCGTCCTCGACGACGAGCCGCTCGACGCGGTCGAGGGCTGGCT
>NZ_JACEXH010000223.1:0-4536 GCF_014525465.1 Actinotalea sp. JY-7885
GCCGCGCCGCCTGACGCCGGACGGCGCCAGCACCGGCGCCGCGCGCGCCGGTAGCCTCGGCAGCATGACGCCCGCGCCCGCGCCGCCCAGCACCGACCACGCCGTCGACGAGCTGTGGGCGGCGCCCACGGCGACCGGCCCGCTGGACGCGCTCGTCGACGTGCCGGGCTCGAAGTCGCTCATGAACCGCTACCTCGTGCTCGCCGCGCTCGCCGACGGGCCCGGCGTCCTGCGCGGGGCCCTCGCCTCGCGGGACACGCTGCTGATGGCGGCCGCGCTCGAGCAGCTGGGCGCCCGGGTCCAGCGCGACGGCACCGACTGGGCCGTGGAGCCCCTCGAGCTCGGCGCGCCCGCGCCGGCCCCCGGAGGCGAGCCGGTCGAGGTCGACTGCGGCCTCGCCGGGACGGTCATGCGCTTCCTGCCGCCGGTGGCCGCCCTGACCGGCCGGACCGTGCGGTTCGACGGCGACGCCGAGGCGCGGGTGCGCCCCATGGCGCCGGTGCTGGCGGCCCTGCGGGCGCTCGGCGCGCGGGTGGACGACGGTGCTCGCGGCACGCTGCCCTTCACCGTGACCGGTGGGCCGGCGGTGACCGGCGGCATGGTCGACGTCGACGCCAGCAGCTCGTCCCAGTTCGTCTCCGGGCTGCTGCTGGTGGGCGCGCTGCTCCCCCGCGGCCTGACCGTCCGGCACACCGGCCGGACGCTGCCGAGCCTGCCGCACATCCGGATGACGGTCGAGGTGCTGCGCGCGGCCGGCGTGGTCGTCGACGACTCCCGGCCCGACATCTGGCAGGTGCAGGCCGGGCCCGTCGCCGCCCGCGACGTCCGCGTGGAGCCGGACCTCTCCAACGCCGCGCCGTTCCTGTGCGCCGCCCTCGCCGTCGGCGGCACCGTCCGGGTGCCGGGCTGGCCCACGGACACGACGCAGCCGGGCGCGATGCTCCCCGAGCTCCTCACGGCAATGGGCGGCGCCGCGTCGCTGGACGGCGACGTGCTCACCGTGACCGGCACGGGCGAGGTCCGCGGCATCGACGTCGACCTGCACGCGGCGGGTGAGATCGCACCGACGATCGCGGCGCTGGCCACCCTCGCCGTCTCCCCCACGCGCCTGCGCGGGATCGCGCACGTCCGCAACCACGAGACCGACCGTCTCGCCGCGCTCGCCACCGAGATCGGCCGCCTCGGCGGTCAGGCCGAGCAGACGGCGGACGGGCTGGTCATCACGCCGCGTCCCCTCCACGGCGCGACCGTGCAGACGTACCGGGACCACCGCATGGCGACGGCCGCCGCCCTCATCGGGCTGCGGGTACCCGGCATCCGGGTGGTCGACGTCGCCACCACGCGCAAGACGCTGCCCGACTTCGTCGGCATGTGGACGGCGATGCTCGGCACCCCGCCCACCGGCACGACGGCGTGAGGCGCGCGTGACCCGCCGCTACGACGAGAGCGACGTCCGCACGCGGCCCAACCCGCGGGGCTCGCGCCCGCGGACCAAGCAGCGGCCGGACCACGACGACGCCGTGGAGGGCCTGGTCACGGGCGTGGACCGGGGCCGGTACCACCTGCTCGTCGCGCCGGGCGCGCCGGACGAGCGGGTCGTGCTCGCGATGAAGGCGCGCGAGCTCGGCCGCGAGCGCGTCGTGTGCGGCGACCGGGTGGACGTCGTCGGGGACACGAGCGGCGCGCCGGGCTCGCTCGCCCGCATCGTGCGCATCGGCGAGCGGTCGACCGTGCTGCGGCGCACCGCCGACGACACGGACCCGGTCGAGCGGGTCATCGTCGCGAACGCCTCCCAGCTCGTCATCGTCACGGCGCTGGCCGACCCCGAGCCGCGCACGCGCATGATCGACCGGTGCGTCGTCGCCGCCTACGACGCGGGGATGGACGCGCTGCTGTGCCTCACCAAGGCCGACCTGGCCGACCCCGAGCCGCTCGCCGCGCTCTACCGGCCCATCGGCGTCGACGTCGTCGTCACGGCGCGCTCCCACGGCGACGGGACCGTCGCCGCCGGGCACGAGGGCGCGCCCGGGGAGTGGACCGGGCTGGACGAGGTGCGGGCCAGGCTGGCCGGGCGCACCTCGGTGCTCGTGGGCCACTCGGGCGTCGGGAAGTCGACGCTCGTCAACGCGCTGGTGCCCGACGCGCGCCGGGCCACCGGCAGGGTCAACGACGTCACGGGGCGCGGGCGCCACACGTCGTCGTCCGCCGTCGCGCTGCGCCTGCCGGACCGCTCCGGCTGGGTGATCGACACCCCGGGCGTGCGGTCCTTCGGCCTCGCGCACGTCCAGCCGGACAGCCTCCTGGGCGCCTTCGCGGACCTGTCCGCCGTGGCCGCCGAGCGCTGCCCGCGGGGCTGCACGCACGCGGCGGACGCGCCGGACTGCGCGCTGGACGAGTGGGCCGCGCAGGCCGAGGGCGCCGAGCACGAGCAGCGCGCCGTCCGGGTCGACTCCATGCGGCGGCTCCTGGCGGCGCGCACGGGCGCCGACCCGGCCTGAGCCCCGGCGGGCGGGACGCCCGGTACGGTGCAGCCATGACGCGCTCGGGCTACGACGACGACCTCCGCCTCGCCCACGTGATCGCCGACCAGGTCGACGCCCTGACGATGTCGCGGTTCAAGGCGCAGGACCTGCAGGTCGACACGAAGCCCGACACGACCCCCGTGACCGACGCCGACCGGCGTGCCGAGGAGATCGTGCGCTCGCAGCTCGCCCGCACCCGACCGCGCGACGCCGTCGTCGGCGAGGAGATGGCGGACACCGGCCACGGCCCGCGGCGGTGGGTCATCGACCCCATCGACGGCACCAAGAACTTCGTGCGCGGCGTGCCGGTCTGGGCGACCCTCATCGCGCTCGTGGACCAGGGCGAGGTGGTGCTCGGCGTCGTCAGCGCGCCCGCGCTCGGCAAGCGCTGGTGGGCGGCGCTCGGCTCCGGCGCCTGGACCGGCAAGTCGCTGGCCGCCGCCAGCCGGCTGCACGTCTCGCAGGTCACGCGGCTCGAGGACGCGTCGCTGTCGTACTCGAGCCTGAGCGGCTGGGAGGACGAGGGACGGCTCGACGCGTTCCTCGACCTGACCCGGGCGGTGTGGCGCACGCGCGCCTACGGCGACTTCTGGTCGTACGTCCTGGTCGCCGAGGGCGCCGTGGACGTCGCGACCGAGCCCGAGCTCGCGCTGCACGACATGGCGGCGCTGGTGCCGATCGTCACGGAGGCCGGCGGCCGGTTCACGGACCTCGCGGGGACGCCCGGCCCGTTCGGCGGCTCCGCCGTCGTGACGAACGGCGCGCTCCACGATCAGGTGCTCGCCCGGCTCGACCGCACCGACGGCTGAGGCTCCCGCGACGCCGGGGACCCGCGGTCGCCGGGCACCCTCATCGCACTGGCACGCCGGTGCGCCGGTGCGCCGGTGCGAGGAGCGCTCAGCCCTTGACGCCCGCCGCGAGGCGCCCGAGCTCGCTGACGTCGTACCAGAGCAGGTCGCGCTCGGCCAGGCGCTCGGTCGCGTCGTCGTCGCCCGCGGCAGCCGCCACGACGTCGTCCTCGGCGGCGGCCTCGTCGACGTGCGCGCAGGCGACGTCGTCCCAGCCCACCGCGCTCGTCAGCCGGACCGCGCTGGGCGCGTGCGCCTCGTCGCCGTCCAGGGCGTCGACCACCGCGTCCGGGACGTCGGCGGCGACGACCACGCGGCGGCGGCCCGCGCGCGTGCTCGTGTCGAGCGCGTCGAGGCTGTCGTCGGCCGCCAGCAGCTGGGCCGCGTACTCGAGGCCCTCGTCGTCCTCGTCCGCCAGGGCGGCCCGCAGGGCGGGTGTCACGGCGTGGACCACGCGCGGCGCGAGCGGTCCCCGGGAGGCCAGCTCGGCCAGGCTCGACGGCAGGTAGATGCGCACGGGACCAGTGTGCCCTCAGCCGCTCGCCACCGGCGCCAGCACGCGCCCGACGTGCTCGGCGACGTGCCGGACCGCCCGCCGCACGGGCGACGACGGCGCGTGCTCGACGAGCGTGCGGCCCGCGAGCAGCGCCCCGTCGCAGGCGGCACGGTCCTCGGGGACCAGCAGCGCGTCCTCCACGCCGGCGTAGCGGTGCAGGGCGCCGCGGACGGCGTCGCCGGGCCGCGGGCCGCTCGCCGACGCGCGGAGCCGGTTGACCACGACGACGCGGCGCCCCGGCGCCACGCCCGCCTCGGCGAGATCCCCCAGGGCGCGGACGAGACGCTGGAGCCCGATCGGGTCGCCGCCGCCCACCACCACCACGACGTCGGCCTCCGCCAGCGCCGAGAGCGTGGCGGCGTTGCGCCGGGGCGCGCGCGTGTCGTAGCTCAGCGCCTCGTCCTGTTCGAGGGAGAACCCCGTGTCGACGACCGTCCACCGGGCGAGGTCGCGCGCCGCGCGCCACACCAGATCCAGGCTCGGGCCGGGCACCTCGGGCCAGCGCTCGGCCCGGCTGAGGCCCGTCAGCACGCGCAGCCCGGCGCCGACGGCGGGAGTCAGCGCCGCGAGGGCCGCCACGTCCAGCCGCCCGGTCGTCGCCGCGCGCGAC
>NZ_JACEXH010000224.1:0-4486 GCF_014525465.1 Actinotalea sp. JY-7885
CGGCCGTCCCGCACGCGGTGCGGGTCACGGGCCGCCTGACCCCGGCGCACGGTCGCCCACTCCGCCGGCAGGTCGTCCAGCAGCCGGTACGCCGCCAGCATCGCGCAGCTCACGCGCACCGGCAGGCGGGCCACCTGGTGCAGCGAACCCAGGAGCCGCTCGGGGTCCGTGGCGTGCCAGAAGGCCACGGCGCCCGCGCCCACGAGCAGGGTGCGGACGGCGAGCGCCGCACCCACCGCCAGACCGTGGTCGGTCACCTCGAGCCCGGCCCACGAGGCGAGCACCTCGCCGTCGCGCGACACCGCGTTGACCGCGAGCAGGCTCAGGCCGAACCAGACGAACGCGAGCTGGGAGGCGACGAGGCGCCGCGCCGGCACGCGCGCGAGGCTCGCGGCGGCCACGAGCGCCAGCACCCAGAGCACCGCGAGCGGCCGGGCGTCGAAGGTGCGCCCGAGCACCACGGGCAGCGCGACGACCACGCCCAGCAGGACCGTCGGGTCGCAGCCCGCGAGCCAGCCCGCGGGCGCGGCGGGACGTGCCGCGGCCGAGGTCATGCGCCGGCGCCGGCGTGGACGAGGAGCCCGGCACCCGCCAGGAGCGCGTCGTCGTCGAGCAGGTCGGCCGGGCCCGCCGCCACCACGTCGCCGTCGCGCAGCACCACGACCTGGTCGGCGACGCGGCGCGCGAGCGCCAGGTCGTGCGTCGCCAGCACGACGGCGGTCCCGCGCGCGGCCCGCGCGTCGACCAGCGCGACGACGTGTGCGGCCTGGAGGTCGTCCAGGCCGCACGTCGGCTCGTCCAGCAGCAGCACGGGCCGGTCGAGCACGGCCATCGCCGCGATCGTCAGCCGCCGCTGCTGCCCGCCAGAAAGCCGGAACGGGTCGGCGCCGGCGAGGCCGTCCAGCCCGAAGGTGGCCAACGCCTCGCGCACGACGCCGTCCCGGGCCTCGTCCGCGACGGCACGCTCGGCGGACGCGCGACCCGCGAGCCACCCGGCCCGACCCGCGCGCCGGTCCCGGAGGCCGTACGCCACCTCCGCGGCCACCGTCCGGGTGAGCAGCTGGTGCTCGGGCCGCTGGAGCACGAGCGCGGGCGGCGCCGCCCCCGTGCCGACGACGTCGCCGACGCCGGGGAGGAAGCCCGCGAGGCCGAGGAGCAGCGAGGACTTGCCGCTGCCGTTGCAGCCCACGACCGCGGTGACCTGGCCGGCCCGCAGGTCCAGGTCGACGTCCCGCACCACCAGCCGGCCGCCCTGGTGCCAGCCGGCCCCCCGCAGCCGGACGACGGCGGGACCGGGCCGCCCCCGGTCCCGCTCGGTGCGCACCGGCGCGGGCGGCACCGTGTCGCGGACGGCACCGCCCGACCGGACCCGGCCGGACCCGTCGAACCCGACCTCGCGGGTCGGCAGCCACGCCCCCGAGGACCGCCGGTGTGCCGCCAGGAGCGTCGTGCGCCCACCCTGCCGCGCGAGCGCGGCGTGGACGCGCGCGGCCCCGACCGGATCGAGCATCGACGTCGGCTCGTCGAGCAGGAGGAGCCGCGGGTCGCCCGCCAGCACCGCCGCGAGCGCGACCCGCTGCTGCTCTCCCCCGCTCAGGCGCGCCGTGCGGCGTCCCGCGAGGTGCGCGGCCCCGACGTCCTCCAGCGCGCGCCGGACCCGGGCGCGGATCTCGCCGGCCGGGACGCCGCGGTTCTCCAGCGGCAGGGCCACCTCGGCGTCGACGGTCGGCAGGCACGTCCCGGAGGCCGGGTCCTGGCCGAGCCAGCCGACGTCGAGCGCATGCGTGGGGACCGGCGTCGAGCGGGGGTCCCTGCCGAGCACGGCGACGTCGCCGCCGACGCGGGCCGCGACCGCCTGCGGTACGACGCCGGTGAGCACCGCCAGCAGCGTCGACTTGCCGCAGCCCGAGGGCCCCGTCAGCAGGACGCGCTCCCCCGCCTCGACATCGAGGTCAACGCCGTCCAGGCCCGGCCGGGCCCGACCCGGGAACCGCACCCGCACCCCGCGCAGGCGGACGACGCTCACGCGCGCGCCGGCGCCGCGTCGGCGTCGGCCGCCGGCTCGTCCCAACGGTCCCGACCGGCGGGGAAGTTGTCGAGGACGCCCGTGCGCAGGAGCCCCTCGGCGAGGACCTTGGCGAGGACGCCGGTGAGCAGCAGCCCGCTGAGCAGCTGCAGGACCACGCGCAGGACGAGGTGGTCCTGGTGCCACCAGTCCGCCGTCGTGCCGGCCCACAGGAAGCTCGCCGTCACCGCGGTCAGCCCGGAGGCGAGGAACGTCGGCCACCCGAAGCGTCGGTAGCGCGTCACGGCGAAGGCCAGCTCCGCGCCGCCGCCCTGGACGAGCCCCGCGATGAGCAGGGTCGGGCCGGCCGGGGAGCCGAGGAAGGCGAACTCGACGAACGCGGCGCCGATCTCGGCGGCGATCCCCGCACCCGGACGACGCACGACGAAGACGGCCAGCGGCGCGACGACGATCCAGCCACCCATGAGCGCGTTCTGCGCCAGGTCGCCGAGGGGCCCCATGGCGACCTGCAGGCCGCCCCACGCCTGGACCAGCGCCCAGTACAGGAACCCGAAGACGGCGGCCAGCACGGCGAGCACGACGATGTCCCGCAGCGCCCACGCGGCGCGGCCGGGCGCGGTCCGCGGGCTCACCGGCCGGCCGCCGTCGCGGCGGACGGGCTGCCCAGGCTCACGGTCGCGTGGCTCACGACGTGCCGCACCTCGCCGCCGACGGCGGCCCACGTGTCGACGACGGTCGCCAGCACGTCGGCGAGGTCGCCCTCCAGGCGCGTCACGAAGTGCTCCGGGCGGGCGAGCGTGCCCGCGTCCCCGGCGCGCGCGATCGCCCGCTCGATGGGCCCCATCGCGTCGGGGACCCCCAGCGGGTAGAGCGCCCAGTGGGCCGCCGCGCGCAGGCCGGTGGCCGGCAGGCTCACGGGTGCGACACCGGGCAGGTCACCCGCGACGGCGCACCCGGTCTCGCCGGCGACGCGGTCCAGCTCGCCCGGGCAGCCGCGCGACAGGTGCACCACGGCCACGACGTGGCCGCTCGGCGTCGCCGCCACGGCCGAGGTGAGCACGGCGACGAGGTACCGGGCGAGGTCCTGCTCCGGTCCGCGGACCAGCGTCGAGACGTCGTCGGTGGCGACCTCGAGACCCGGGACCTCGAGCGCCGCCGCCGCGAGCGCGCCGAGGATCGGGGGCACGACGTCGTCGGCCGCGGGCAGGAGCGTGAGGCGCAGGCCCACGCCCGCCCGGACGTGGTCGGGCACGTCGCCGCTCGTCGTCGGTGCCGTGGTCGTCGGTGCGGTGCTCGTCGGTGCGGTGCTCGTCGGTGCGGTGGTCCGGGTGGTCGGCATGGTGCCTCCTGAGTGCGCGCACGGCGCCCCCGGTGAGCGCGCGGCACGGCGTCGCCGGTCGCGACCGCCGCAGCGGCACCTCGCCCATCTCCCTACGCCGGTGCGAACCGGGTCAGGTTCCACGGGTCAGTGGCTCGACCTTGCGGTCCGACCACACTCTCAGCGCGTACGCGCTCCCCGGGGGCTTGTCCCGCCGACCCTCGCCGAGGGGTCGGCGCGTGTCAAGGGTCGGCCCGCGCCGTGGACCGCCGGTCAGTCCCCGGGGACGACGCGGTAGCGCCGGTTCCGCAGCGAGGGGTTGCGCTCCCGCACGCGCGCGACGACGCCGGCGTCGAGCTCGGCGGCGGCGACCTCCGGCCCGTCGTCGGCGTCCCGGCCGCGGTCGTCGGCCGCCACCCGCCCGGGGTCGCCGGCCAGCACGACGCCGTCGGGGTCCACGACCGCCGGCCCGCCGACGACGCCTGGCCCCCGCTGCGTCGCGCCCACGACGTAGGCGGTGTTCTCGATCGCCCGTGCGCGCAGCAACGTGGCCCAGTGGTCGGCCTTGTGCTCCCCGGCGGCCCACGCGGCCGGCACGGCGAGCACCGTCGCGCCCGCGTCCACGAGCAGCCGCGCGCTCTCCGGGAACCGCAGGTCGTAGCACGTGAGGACCCCGACCCGCAGGTCACCGACGGGCACGACGAGCGGCGCCGCAGCCGGGTCGCCCGGCTCGAGCCGCTCGGACTCGCGGTGGCCGAACGCGTCGTAGAGGTGCACCTTGCGGTAGACACCCAGGACCCCGTCCGCGCCCAGCGCCACCACGGCGTTGACGGCACGCTCCGGCCGGGAGCCCGGCAGCACCGTGCCGGCGACGACCACCACCCCGGTGCGCGCCGCGGCGCGCGCCAACCCGGCGACGAAGGGCCCGTCGAGCGGCTCGGCCTGGTCGGACCCCACCCCGCGCGGGTCGAAGGCGACGGCGTACTCGGGCAGCACCACGAGCGCCGCGCCGTCGTCGGCGGCGCGCTCCACGGCCGCCACCGCGGCAGCGGCCGCCGTGGGCCGGTCCGGGTCCGACCGCAACGCGACGGCGTGCACCCGGATCACGGGCGCCTCGGCACGCCGGCGACCGCCACGGGGGT
>NZ_JACEXH010000225.1:0-4365 GCF_014525465.1 Actinotalea sp. JY-7885
TGGGCGACGGTCTCGTCGAGCACGACGGCGAGCTGGTCCTGGCGGCCGGCGTGCGGCCCGAGGACGACGCGCTGCTCGGCCTGCGGGCGGCGGCGACCGCGGCGCGCACGGGCCTGCCCCTGTCCCCGGTCACGGTCGAGAGCATCGCCCGCACGCCTGCGCTGCCGGAGCCGTGGCCCGCCGCCGCGCGGGGCCACCTGCTCGCGCTGCTCGCGAGCGGCCCGGCCCAGATCCCCGTGTGGGAGACGCTCGACCTGGCGGGCGTGGTCACCTCGTGGATCCCGGAGTGGGCTCAGGTCCGCAACCGGCCGCAGCGGTCGCCGATCCACCGGCACACGGTCGACAGGCACCTCGTCGAGACCGCGGCGCGGGCGGCCCGGGCGCGCCGGGGCCTCGCGGCGGGGGACACGCTGCTGCTGGCCGCCCTGCTGCACGACATCGGCAAGCGTCCCGGTGCCGAGGACCACAGCGTGGAGGGGGCCCGCCTGGTGCCGGCGATCCTCGCCCGGATGGGGGTCGAGCCCGCCGAGGCCGACGACGTCGCCCGCCTCGTGCGCCACCACCTCACGCTGGCCCAGCTCGCGACGCAGCGCGACCCCGACGACCCCGCGACGATCGAGGAGCTCTGCGTGGCGGTCGACGGCAGGGTCGAGCTGCTCGACGTGCTGCGCGCCCTCACGGAGGCCGACGCGTCGGCCGCGGGGCCGGCCACCTGGTCACCGTGGCGGGCGCGCCTGGTGGACGACCTCACCGAGAGGGCGCGGGCCCGGCTCACCGCGGGGCCGGACGGGGCGCTGCGAGTACCCTGAAGCCCGGCGCCGTCGCGTCGTCCGCACGTCCCCCACGCCCGGTGAGGTCCATCCGTGTTCGCCACGCTGTCCGACCGTCTGACGTCGACCTTCAAGAACCTGCGCACCAAGGGCAGGCTCTCCGAGGCCGACATCGACGCGACCGTCCGCGAGATCCGGCGTGCGCTCCTCGACGCCGACGTCGCCGTCAGCGTGGTCCGCGAGTTCACCGGGCGGGTCCGCGAGCGCGCGCTGTCGGCCGAGGTCTCCGGCGCGCTGAACCCCGCGCAGCAGGTCGTCAAGATCGTCAACGACGAGCTCATCGGGATCCTCGGCGGCGAGCAGCGCCCGCTGCGGTTCGCGAAGAACCCGCCGACCGTCATCATGCTCGCGGGTCTGCAGGGTGCCGGTAAGACGACGCTCGCGGGCAAGCTGGCGCGGCACCTGCGCGAGCAGGGCCACACGCCGATGCTGGTCGCGGCTGACCTGCAGCGCCCGAACGCGGTGACGCAGCTGCAGGTCGTCGGCGAGCGCGCGGGCGTGCCGGTCTACGCCCCGCACCCCGGTGCGCAGGAGGGCCACGAGCTCGCGATGCCCGCGGGCGACCCCGTCGTGGTCGCGCGGGAGGGCGTGGAGACGGCGCGCCGTCGCGAGCACGACGTCGTCATCGTCGACACGGCCGGCCGGCTCGGCGTCGACGCCGACATGATGCAGCAGGCCGCGGACATCCGGGAGGCGGTCCAGCCCGACGAGGTCCTCTTCGTCATCGACGCGATGATCGGCCAGGACGCCGTCACCACGGCCCAGGCCTTCGCCGACGGCGTCGGCTTCACCGGCGTGGTGCTGTCCAAGCTCGACGGCGACGCGCGCGGCGGTGCGGCGCTCTCGGTCGCGAGCGTGACCGGCCGCCCGATCCTCTTCGCCTCGACCGGTGAGCAGCTCACCGACTTCGAGGTCTTCCACCCCGACCGGATGGCCTCGCGCATCCTCGACATGGGTGACGTCCTGTCGCTCATCGAGCAGGCCGAGCGCGCGTTCGACGCCGAGCAGGCCGACGCGATGGCGGGCAAGCTCGCGGCCGGCGAGGACTTCACGCTCGAGGACTTCCTGGTCCAGATGCAGGGCCTGCGTCAGATGGGCTCGATGAAGAAGATGCTCGGGATGCTCCCGGGCATGGGGCAGATGCGCGACGCGATCGAGAACTTCGACGAGCGCGAGGTCGACCGCATCGAGGCGATCATCCGCTCGATGACGCCCGCCGAGCGCCGCGCCCCCAAGATCATCAACGGCTCCCGCCGGGCGCGCATCGCCCGCGGCTCCGGCACGACGACGACCGACGTCAACCAGCTGCTCGAGCGCTTCGCGGGCGCGCAGAAGATGATGAAGCAGATGGCGCGCGGCGGCGGCATGCCCGTGCCCGGCATGGGCAACCTGCCGGGCATGGGCGGCAAGAAGGCCCGCGGCCGGATGGCGCCGCAGGCCAAGAAGGGCAAGGCCAAGTCGGGCAACCCGGCCAAGCGCGCGCAGCAGGAGCGCGAGGCCGCCGCCCGCGCCGCGGGCCTCGCGCCGAAGGCGCCCGCCGGCTCGGCGTTCGGCCTCGGTGGCCAGGCGCCGGCGGAGCCGGACCCCGCCTCGCTCGAGCTGCCCCCGGGCCTCGAGAAGTTCCTCGGCCGCTGACGGGCGCGGCGGTGCTGCACCTGCGCGGGACCGTCGTCCTCGACGACTCGGAGGAGATCGGTGAGGCATGGGTGGTCGACGGCCGCCTGACGTTCTCACCGCCACGCGGGCGCCGCGCCGCCACGGCCGCGACGCTCGAGGGGTGGGTGCTGCCGGGCCTCGTCGACGTGCACTGCCACGTCGGCCTCGGTCCGGACGGCCCCGTCGCGCCGGACGTCGCCGAGGGTCAGGCGCTCGCCGACCGCGACGCCGGCACGCTGCTGATCCGCGACGCCGGGTCGCCGGCCGACACGCGGTGGGTGGACGCGCGCCCCGACCTGCCCCGGATCCTGCGCGCCGGGCACCACCTCGCCCGGCCCAAGCGCTACCTGCGGCACTACGGGCGCGAGCTGGCGGACGTCGCGGACCTGCCTGCCGCCGTCGCGCAGGAGGCGGACCGCGGGGACGGGTGGGTCAAGCTCGTCGCCGACTGGATCGACCGCGACCTCGGACCGGACGGGGACCTGCGGCCGCTGTGGCCGGACGACGTCCTCGCGGCGGCCGTCCGCGTGGCGCACGAGCACGGCGCGCGCGTCACGGCGCACACGTTCTCGACCGAGGCGCTCCCCGGCCTGCTGGCGGCCGGCGTCGACTGCCTCGAGCACGGCACCGGCCTGACGCCCGAGCTCATCGACGAGGTCGCCCGCCGCGGCATCCCCGTCGTGCCCACGCTGCTGCAGGTCGCCCAGTTCGACGCGATCGCCGACCAGGCCGTGCGCTACCCGGTCTACGCGCAGCGCATGCGCCGCATGCACGCGCGCCGCTACGACCACGTCCGGGACCTGCACGACGCGGGCATCCCGCTGCTGCTGGGGACCGACGCCGGGGGCACGATCACCCACGGGCGGATCGCCGACGAGGCGGCCGAGCTCGTGCGCGCCGGGGTCCCGGCGCCCGACGTCGTCGCCGCCGCGAGCTGGCGCACGCGCCGCTGGCTCGGCGCCCCCGGCATCGCGGAGGGCGCACCGGCCGACGTCGTCGTCTACCCGGCCGACCCCCGCACCGACATCGGCGTCCTCGCGGCGCCCGGTGCCGTGGTGCTCCGGGGTCGCGTGGTCGCCTGAGGACGGGTGCGCCAGACTGACCACCGTGCCCGTCCCCGCTCCCGCTCCGGCCGTCCCCACGCGCTCCGAGCGCCTCGACCGGCTGCCGTTCAGCCGGCGCCACGGGCGCCTCGTCGTCGGCTCCGGGCTCGGCTGGGCGCTCGACGCGATGGACGTCGGGCTGATCTCGTTCGTCATCGCCGCGCTGCGGGTCCAGTGGGAGCTGAGTCCGGGCCAGATGTCGTGGATCGCGTCCGTCGGGTTCGTCGGCATGGCGCTCGGTGCCAGCCTGGGCGGGCTGCTGGCCGACCGCGTGGGGCGCCGCCAGGTGTTCGCCCTGACGCTGCTGGTCTACGGGCTCGCGACGGGGGCGTCCGCGCTGGCCTGGTCGGTCGGGTCGCTCATGGCGCTCCGCTTCGTGGTGGGCCTCGGCCTCGGCGCGGAGCTGCCGGTCGCGTCGACGCTCGTGAGCGAGTTCGCCCCGGCGCGCATCCGCGGGCGCCTGGTGGTGCTCCTCGAGGCGTTCTGGGCGGTCGGGTGGATCCTCGCGGCGGTGATCGGCTACCTGGTCGTGCAGTCGGGCGACGACGGCTGGCGGTGGGGCCTGGCGATCGGCGCGGTCCCGGCGCTGTACGCGATCGTCGTGCGGCGCGGGCTGCCCGAGTCCGTGCGCTTCCTCGAGCGGGCCGGGCGCGGCGCGGAGGCCGAGCGGGTCGTCCGCGAGTTCGAGGCCTCGGCGGGGGTGGCGTCGCCGCCGGGCGACCCGACGGCGTCCCCCGGATCCGGGGCCCGCGGCCCGGCGGCGCCGGCCGCAGGCC
>NZ_JACEXH010000226.1:0-4352 GCF_014525465.1 Actinotalea sp. JY-7885
GGCCCCGCCGCGGAGGGCAGCCGGCCCTGCTCCGCGAGCGCGCGCCGCACGACGAGGTCGACCTGCGCGTTGACGCTGCGCAGCTCGTCGGCGGCCCAGCGCGCGAGCGCGTCGTGCACGGCCGGGTCGAGGCGCAGCAGCACCTGGCGGCGCTCGCGTCCCCGACCCGGCCGGGCCGGCTGCTCGTCGCTCACGTGTACAGCGACCCCGTGTTGACGACCGGGGTGGCGCCGCTCTGCCCGCACAGGACGACGAGCAGGTTCGACACCATGGCGGCGCGCCGCTCGTCGTCGAGGTCGACGATCCCGTCGGCCTCGAGCCGGTTGAGCGCGCTCTCGACCATGCCGACCGCCCCGTCGACGATCCGCTCGCGGGCGGCGATGATCGCGCCGGCCTGCTGCCGCTGGAGCATCGCGTGGGCGATCTCGGGCGCGTAGGCGAGGTTCGAGATCCGCGCCTCGATGACCTCCAGGCCCGCGATGACGACGCGAGCCGCGACCTCCGTCGCGATCTCCGCGGAGACCAGGTCCGTCGCGCCGCGCAGCGACTCCTCGCCGGCGTCGGCCTGGTCGTAGGGGTGGGACATCGCGACGTGGCGCAGGGCGGACTCGGACTGCACCCGCACGAAGTCGGCGTAGTCCTCGACGGCGAAGGTCGCCTTGGCGGTGTCCGCGACCTGCCACACGACGATCGCCGCGATGTTGATCGGGTTGCCGTCGGCGTCGTTGACCTTGAGCTCGTTGGTCTCGAAGTTCCGGACGCGGACGGAGACCTTCTTGCGGGTGGTCAGCGGCACCGTGAGCACCAGGCCGGTGCGGCGGATGGTGCCGATGTACCGGCCGAAGAGCTGGACCACGCGCGTCTGCCCCGGGCTGATGACGGCGACGCTGGTCAGCAGCACCAGCCCCACGAGGGCCAGGACGATGCCCAGGACGCCCGCCAGGTCCTCGCCGCCGTCGGCCACGATGAACAGCGGGACGCACGCGCCGATCATCACGAGCGCGGCGAGGATCACGAGGAGGGCCGGACCCGTGCCCAGCGACCAGGCGAGGCGCTCGGCGACGTCGACGCGCGCGCCGGAGTGGCCGACCGGGCGCCCGGCGGGGTCGCCGCCGACGGAGGCCTGCGGTGGGGGGACGGTCTCGGACATGGGCTCCTCCTGGTGCTGACGACCGCCGGATCGGCGGCGTATAGCAAAGTGATAGCACATTTCAACGCCGGACGGACAGCGCCGGACGGGCCGGGGGTGCATAGATTGGTCCCGTGCTTCCCACCGACCTCCCGCTGCTCCGCACGCCCGGCGCCCCGGCGCTCAGCCCGGACGGGACGACGGTCGTCGTCCCGGTCGTCGCGCCCGACCCGGAGACCGACGAGTACGTCGGCAGCCTCTGGACCGTCCCCGTCGACGGCTCGCGCCCGCCCGCGCCGCTGACCCGCGGCCACCGCGACACGTCGCCCGTGTGGTCGCCCGACGGCCGCCTGATCGCCTTCGTGCGCGCGGAGCCGAAGGGCCGCCCGCAGCTGCACGTCGTCGAGGCCGGCGGCGGCGAGCCCGTGCGGCTGACCGACGCCCCCCTCGGCGTGAGCGAGCCCCGCTTCTCCCCCGACGGCGCGCGCCTCGCCTACCTCGCGCGCGTCCCCGAGGAGGGCCGCTACGTCGCGGGCGAGGACCCGGGCGCCGAGGCGCCGCGCCACATCACGACCTTCCGCTACCGCGGCGACGGCATCGGCTTCTTCCGCGACCGCCCGCAGCACGTCTTCGTGGTCGACGTCCCGCGCGACGGCGAGCCCGGCGAGGCCGCCCGCGACCTGCCCGAGCCGGTGCAGCTCACGTCCGGAGACGTCGACGTGGCCGCGCCCCGGTGGCTGCCCGACGGCGAGGCGCTCGTGGCGGTCGCCGCCCTGCACCCGGGGCGGGAGGAGGACCTGCTGCGCGACGCCGTGCTCGTCGAGGCGCCCCGGACGCCGCGCGACGCCGGGTCGGAGCCGCCGCTCCCCCGCCCGCTCACCGACGCCGCCCGTGGGTCGACGCTCTCGGTCGAGACCGTCCTGCCGTCCGCGGACGGGCGCACGCTGTGGCTGCTCGCGGGCGACCAGGGGCCGTCGCGCCTCGACTTCGTCGCCTCCCAGACGGGCCTGTTCACGCTCGACCTGGCGCAGGTGCGCGCCCGGCTCGACGAGCCGGTCCGGCCCACGGAGCTCGAGGGCGCCGAGGACGCCGGCGAGGCGGTCCTGGCACCGCACGTCACCCCGCGCCGCCTGACGGACGCCGAGACGACCGACCTCGTCCCCGGCCTGCTCGCGCTGGCCGGCGACGAGGTCCTGGTCGCCGACCAGCGGCGCGGCGCCGTCGTGCTGCTCGCCGTGCCCGCGACGGGCGAGGGCGAGCCGCGGGTGCTGGTCGACTCGCCCGCCGTGGTGAGCGGCCTGGACGCGGCGGCCGACGCCGTCGTCGTGTGCGCCGCCTCCCCGGTCTCCTCCGGGGACGTGCTGGCCGTCGACCGCGCGACCGGCGCCGTGCGCGCCCTGACGGACCTGTCCGCGCCGCTGCGCGCGACGGGTCGGGTCCGCACACCGCGCGAGCTCACGGCGACGGCGCCCGACGGCTACCCCGTCCACGGCTGGGTCGCGCTGCCGGACCCGCAGCGCTACGGGACGGGGCCGCACCCGACGCTGCTGCTCATCCACGGCGGACCGTTCGCCCAGTACACGCACGCGCTGTTCGACGAGGTGCAGGTGCTCGCCGAGGCCGGCTACGCGGTCGTCTACGGCAACCCGCGCGGCTCCGCCGGGTACGGGCGCGCGCACGGCCGCGCGATCCGCCGCGGCTTCGGCACGGTCGACGCCGACGACGTCGTCGCGCTGCTGGACGCGGCGCTCGCGGACGCCTCGCTCGGCCTGGACGCGGAGCGTGTCGGGGTCCTCGGCGGCTCCTACGGCGGCTACATGACCGCCTGGCTGACGACGCGCACGGACCGCTTCGCCGCCGCGATCGTCGAGCGCGGCTTCCTCGACCCCATCAGCTTCGTCGGGTCGAGCGACATCGGCTGGTTCTTCGGGCTCGAGTACCTCGGCGGCGGGGACACGCCCGAGGAGGCCGCGGCGCTCGCCGCGCAGTCGCCGATGGCGCACGTGCACCGCGTGCGCACGCCGACCCTGGTGATCCACTCCGAGCAGGACTGGCGGTGCCCCGTCGAGCAGGGCCAGCGCTGGTTCGTCGAGCTCAAGCGCCGCGGCGTGCCCGCGGAGCTCCTGCTGTTCCCCGGCGAGGGGCACGAGCTCACGCGCTCGGGCCGCCCCCGCCACCGCATCACGCGCTTCGAGCACGTGCTGCGCTGGTGGGCCCAGCACCTGCCGGTCGCGCCGTCGGCGTCGGGCCGGTGAGCGCGGCCGCCGCGCCGGGCGCGGTCGAGGCCGGTGCGCGCCCGAGCGTCCTGTTCGTGTGCGTCCACAACGCCGGGCGCTCGCAGATGGCGGCGGGCTTCCTCACGGCACTGTCGGGCGGCGCGGTCGAGGTGCGATCCGCGGGATCGATGCCCGCCGAGCAGATCAACCCGGCCGCCGTCGAGGCGATGGCGGAGGTGGGCATCGACCTCCGCTCCGAGCGCCCCAAGGTGCTCACCGCCGAGGCCGTCCAGGCGTCCGACGTGGTCGTGACCATGGGCTGCGGCGACGCGTGCCCGTACTACCCCGGCACCCGGTACGAGGACTGGGCCCTCGAGGACCCCGCCGGCCAGGGCGTCGAGGCGGTGCGCCCCATCCGCGACGAGATCCGCGCCCGCGTCCTGACGCTCCTCGCCGAGCTCGGCGTCCCCCCGGTCGACGCCTGACGCCGGTTCTGGCACGGATCCGGGTGCCGCCGCGCCGGGATCCGTGCCAGAACCCGCGCGCGGCACCGGCGGGCGCACGAGGATGGGCCTCGTGCTGCTCGCCGACGTCGCCGCCACCTCGACCGCGCTCGCCGCGACCCGCTCGCGCCTCGCCAAGCGCGCACTGCTGGTCGACCTCCTGCGTCGCACCGCGCCGGCGGAGGTCCCCGTCGTGGCCCGGTACCTCGGCGGCGAGCTGCGGCAGCGGCGCACCGGCCTGGGCTGGCGATCGCTCGCGACGCTCCCCGAACCGGCGGCCGCGCCGTCGCTCGACGTGCTCGCGGTCGACGCCGCCTTCGAGCGCATGGCCGCGCTCGCCGGCCCCGGCTCCGCGACCGCCCGCACGGCGCTGGCCACGGAGCTCTTCGCCGCCGCCACGGCCGACGAGCAGCGCCTGCTCCGGGGCCTGGTGACCGGCGAGCTGCGACAGGGCGCGCTCGACGCGCTGCTGCTCGACGCGGTCGCGCAGGCCGCGGGCGTGCC
>NZ_JACEXH010000227.1:0-4308 GCF_014525465.1 Actinotalea sp. JY-7885
CGTCCGGTCCGATCACCGAGGTCCCCGGCCGCGGCGCGCCCGCGAGCCAGACGACCGAGCAGCCGACGGAGCAGCCGGCGTCGTCGCCGGCCGGTGAGAGCACCGGCGAGGTCACGACGGCCGGCGAGGCCGAGACGGCCGTGCTCCCCACCGAGGGCCGCGCCGACGAGACCCCGACCGTCGCGCTGCCGCAGGGCGAGAGCACCCCCTCGTCGGGCGCCGCCCAGGAGTCCGGCGCCCCCCAGGGCGGCGGTACGCCGGCGTCCGCGCAGGGCCCCGCCGCACCGCCCTACAGCGCTCCCGCGCCGACGCCCTACTCCGCGCCCGCCTCGCAGCCGTACAGCGCGCAGCCCACCTCGCCCTACGGTCAGCCGGCGGCCGGCCAGCCGCCCTACGGCCAGCAGCCTCCGTACGGTCAGCCCGGCCAGGGCCAGCAGCAGCCGCCCCACGGCCAGCAGCCCGGCCAGGGCCAGCAGCCGCCCTACGGTCAGCAGCAGCCCGGCCAGGGCCAGCAGCCGCCCTACGGCCAGCAGCAGCCCGGCTACGGCCAGCCGCCCTACGGCGCCCCGGGCCAGCAGCCCTACGGGCAGCCCGGCCAGCAGCGCCCGTCGGGTCCGAGCGCGACCGCCTACCCGGGCGGGGCGTACGGCGGCCCCCCGGCGGGCGGCCCGACCGCCACGGCCTACGCGGGCGGCCAGTACCAGCCCGGAGCACCCCAGAAGTCCTCGAACAAGACGCTCTTCATCGTCCTCGGCGTGATCGGCGGGCTCATCGTCCTCGGCCTCGCGGCGTTCTTCGTCATCCGCGGCCTGCTCGGGTCCTTCAGCGAGCCCGACGGGACCTACGGGTCCGACCCGGAGCTCGACGGGCTGTACGACGCGTGCGCCGACGAGGACTGGGAGGCGTGCGACGACCTGTACTTCTCCTCGCCCCTCGGCTCCGAGTACGAGGAGTTCGGTGACACCTGCGGTGGCCGCACCGACGGTGGCGTGAGCTGCGTCACCGAGTTCGGTCGCTCGTCCGACCCGGACCCCGACCCCGAGGGCGAGCCCGAGGCCTATGGCGACGACCCGGAGCTGGACGCCCTGTGGGACGCCTGCGAGGCGGGTGACGGCGTCGCCTGCGACGACCTGTACTTCTCCTCGCCCATCGGCTCGGAGTACGAGGCGTTCGCCGACACGTGCGGCGGCACCACCGAGGACCGCGGCGGCCTCTGCGAGTACTCGTCCAGCGCGCCGTCGGACGAGCCTCAGAGCTACGGTGACGACCCCGAGCTCGACGCGCTCTGGGACGCCTGCGAGGCCGGCGACAACCAGGCGTGCGACGACCTCTTCATGGAGTCGGACGTCGGCACCGAGTACAACGACTTCGGCGACGACTGCGCCGGCCGGGGCCGGCCCGAGGGCCAGCTGTGGTGCGTGCCGGACGCGTGAGCCGGGGGTACAGTGACGGGGTGCGCGTGACACAGCCTCGGCTGCTTCTTCGTCGCCGCGGCGGGGCCTGACCGACCGGTCCCTCGCCGCGGTGGTCGGTGTGCCGGTCGCTCCCCGAAGATCCCGAGCACCGAGGACCAGCGATGAACCCCAGCACCAGCCCCAGCACGACGACGCCCTCCTCCGGTCGCGCCGCCGCCGCCGAGCGCGCCCCCGTCACCCCGGACGCGCCGTACCAGGAGCGCAACAAGCAGCAGCCGTCGCCGATGCGGGTGGGCAAGTACCGGCCCTTCCACGAGCAGATCCGGGTCGAGCTCCCGGACCGCACGTGGCCCGACCGCCGAGCCGAGAAGGCGCCGCGCTGGTGCGCGGTGGACCTGCGGGACGGCAACCAGGCGCTCATCGAGCCCATGAGCCCCGAGCGCAAGCTCCGCATGTTCGAGCTGCTCGTGGAGATGGGCTTCAAGGAGATCGAGGTCGGCTTCCCGTCGGCGTCGCAGACGGACTTCGACTTCGTCCGGATGCTCATCGACGAGGACCGCATCCCCGACGACGTCGTGATCCAGGTGCTCACGCAGTGCCGGGAGCACCTCATCGAGCGCACGTACGAGGCGATCGCGGGCGCCAAGCAGGCGATCGTGCACCTGTACAACTCGACGTCCGTGCTGCAGCGCGAGGTGGTGTTCCGCTCCGACCAGGACGGCATCCTCGACATCGCGACCTCGGGCGCCCACCTGTGCAAGAAGTACGAGGAGACGATTCCCGGCACCGAGGTCTACTACGAGTACAGCCCCGAGTCCTACACCGGCACGGAGCTCGAGTACGCCCTGCGGGTCTGCAACGCGGTGATCGACGTCTTCGACCCCACCCCCGAGCGCAAGGTGATCATCAACCTGCCGGCGACGGTCGAGATGGCGACGCCGAACGTGTACGCCGACTCGATCGAGTGGATGAGCCGCCGGCTGCACCAGCGCGAGAACGTCGTGCTCTCCCTGCACCCGCACAACGACCGCGGCACGGGCGTGGCGGCGGCCGAGCTGGGGTACCTGGCGGGCGCGGACCGGATCGAGGGCTGCCTGTTCGGCAACGGCGAGCGCACCGGCAACGTGTGCCTGGTGACGCTCGGCATGAACCTGCTGAGCCAGGGGGTCGACCCGGAGCTCGACTTCAGCGACATCGACCGCATCCGGCGCACGGTGGAGTACTGCAACCAGCTGCCCGTCCACGAGCGGCACCCGTACGGCGGCGACCTGGTCTTCACGGCGTTCTCCGGCTCGCACCAGGACGCCATCAAGAAGGGCTTCGACGCCATGGCGGCCCGGGCGGTCGCGGAGGGCGTCGAGGTCGACGACCTCGTGTGGGCGGTGCCGTACCTGCCGATCGACCCGCGGGACGTCGGCCGCTCGTACGAGGCGGTCATCCGCGTGAACTCGCAGTCCGGCAAGGGCGGTATGGCGTACCTCATGAAGACGGAGCGCCACCTGGACCTGCCGCGTCGCCTGCAGATCGAGTTCTCGCGCGCCGTGCAGCAGTTCACGGACTCCTCGGGCCGCGAGGTCACGGCCGAGGACCTGTGGCGCATCTTCACCGACGAGTACCTGCCGGTCGAGCCGGGGAGCGACCTCGCGCCGTGGGGCCGCTTCGCGCTGCGGGGCAGCCGGACGGTGAGCACCGAGGCCGGCCCGGACCTGCTCTCCGTCGACCTCGTCGTCGGGGGCGAGCAGCGCACCGTCGAGGGGCGGGGCAACGGCCCGGTCGACGCGTTCGTCGACGCGCTCGCGAGCCTGGGGCAGCGGGTCGAGGTCCTCGACTACGCCGAGCACGCGCTCTCGACGGGCGGCGACGCGCGCGCCGCCGCCTACGTCGAGTGCGCCGTGGGGGACCAGGTGCTGTGGGGCGTGGGCATCGACCCGTCCATCACGACGGCGTCGCTCAAGGCGATCGTCTCGGCCGTCAACCGCGCGCACCGCTGAGGCCCGGCCGGGGCCCGGACCGGCCGGGGCCCGGTCAGGGGCGCAGGGGGTGGCGGCGGTACGCCTTGGTGCGCGCCTTGAGCTCGCCGGCCGCGGCCGCGCGCAGGCGTGCGTCGACCCGCGCCGCCTGGTAGGCGGCCTCGCGCACGAGCTTGCGGTAGCTCCGCAGGCGCCGGGGGGCCAGGTCGCCGTCCGCGACCGCGGCGACCACGGCGCAGCCGGGCTCGCTCGCGTGCGCGCAGTCGGAGAACCGGCACCCGGCCGCGAGCGCCTCGATCTCCGCGAAGACGTCGTCCAGCGCCTCCTGCCCGGCGAGGCCGACCGACCGGATGCCCGGGGTGTCGATCACCGCGCCGCCCCCCGGGACGAGGTGCAGCTCGCGCGTCACGGTCGTGTGCCGGCCCTTGCCGTCGCCTCGCAGCGCGCGCGTGCGCATGGCCTCGCGGCCGAGCAGGGCGTTGAGCAGGGTCGACTTCCCGACGCCCGACGCGCCCAGCAGCGCCAGCGTCGCGCCCGCCGCGAGCCGGCCCCGCAGCGGCTCGAGCCCGACCTCGTCCACCGCGCTGACGGCGACGACGTCGGCCCCGGGCGCGATCGCGACGACCTCGCCCAGGAGCGCATCGGGATGGGCGACCAGGTCGGCCTTGGTCAGGACGACGAGCGGCTCGGCGCCGGACGACCACGCGAGCGCGAGGAGGCGCTCGATGCGCGCGAGGTCGACGTCGGGCGCCATCGCCTCCACGACGACGGCGACGTCGGCGTTCGCGGCGAGGACCTGGGCGTGCGAGGAGCCGGCGGCGACCTGGGCGCGCACGACGGCGGTCCGCCGCGGCAGGACGGCGGCGACGACCCACCCGTCGGGCGGGACGTGCGCGAGCCGCACGCGATCGCCGGCGGCCGGG
>NZ_JACEXH010000228.1:0-4302 GCF_014525465.1 Actinotalea sp. JY-7885
CCGGTCGCCGGCGGACCGCGGGCCGCCGACGACCCGACCACGCAGCTGCCCGTCGCGACCGACCCGCCGTCCGCGGGTGTCGCGCCCACCGGGAGGCCGCTCCGCGCCGGGCAGACGTTCGGCTCGAAGGCGCTGCCGGTCCCCACCACCCCGGTCACTGACGTCGACGGCGCGGCGCCCCTGGCGCCCAGCTGGAGCAACGTGGCGCCCACCCCGACCGGCTGGACCCCCACGCCGCTGGCCACGGGTGCGGTGGCCGAGCGGCCCCGGCCCGCCGAGCTCCCCGAGGACGCCGCGTCGGCCGTCGCCGAGGCGCCGGACCACGAGGACGCCACGCCGGAGCCACCTCGCGCGCACCCCTACACCTGGCTGCACATGATCGTGCTCGTCGCGGTCGCGTTCGTGCTCGGCATGCTGATCTTCATGGTCGGGATGCGCGAGTCCGCTCCGACCGACGGCGCCGAGCCCGCCCCCGCAGCCGCCACCTCCTCGCCCGCCGATCGCGCGGGCACCACCGAAACGACAGGACATCTGTGACCGCCTCCGACCGAGCCCTCGACATCGCGATCGCCGCCGCACGTGCGGCGTCCGACCTCAAGGCGCAGGAGATCATCGCCCTCGACGTGAGCGAGCGCCTCGTGCTCACCGACGTCTTCCTCATCGCCTCCGCGACCAACGAGCGCCAGGTCTCCGCCATCGTCGACAACGTGGAGGAGACCCTGCACAAGCAGGGCGTCAAGGCGATCCGGCGCGAGGGCGTGCGCGAGGCGCGCTGGGTCCTGCTCGACTTCGGCGACGTCGTCGTGCACGTGCAGCACGCGGACGACCGCGTCTACTACGCGCTCGAGCGGCTCTGGGCCGACTGCCCCGTCGTCGAGCTCCCCGAGGACGCCCGGGGCGGGGACGGGCAGGCGGACTGATGGCGGCGCGCGCCGTCGTCCTGTGGCGGCACGGCCGCACTGCCTGGAACGCCGACGCCCGGCTGCAGGGCAGCACGGACATCGCGCTGGACGACGTCGGCCGGTGGCAGATCGCGGAGGCCGCGCAGCACCTCGCGCAGCGGCACGCGCCCAGCCGCATCGTCTCCTCCGACCTCGCCCGGGCCGTGGCGACGGCGCGCGCGCTGGGTGACCTCACGGGGGTCGAGGTCGAGGTCGACCCGCGCCTGCGCGAGCGCCGCTTCGGCGCGTGGGAAGGGCTGACCGCGAGCGAGATCCAGGAGCGCTGGCCCGAGGCGTACGCGACCTGGCGCGGCGGGCGCGACCCGGACCGCGACGGCGCGGAGGCGCGGGCGACCGTGGCGGCTCGCGTCAGCGAGGCGGTCGCGGAGCACGCGGCGGCGGTCGAGGACGGCGGCACGCTCGTGGCCGTCTCGCACGGCGCGGCCATCACGCTCGGGCTCGTCGCGCTCCTCGGGCTGGACCCGGCGGGCTGGCGCGGCCTGGGCGGGCTCCACAACGCGCACTGGTCGCTGCTGCGCGCGAGCCACCGGGACATCCCGCCGGCCTGGTACGTCGAGTCCCACAACCTCGGGCCCGCGGTGGCGGTCGACGACTGGAACGCCGGCGTCCCGACGGACGCGATGCCGTCCAGCACGGGAGACGCGCTGCGCAGCTGAGCGCGGGGCGGATTGGCTCTCGGGGCGAGAGATCCCCTAGACTCAACGAGCCCTCCGGGGCAGCGGGGCTGTGGCGCAGCTGGTAGCGCACCTGCATGGCATGCAGGGGGTCAGGGGTTCGAGTCCCCTCAGCTCCACCCGATCATCGAGAGGCCGTCCTTCGGGGCGGCCTCTCGTCGTCGGTGGGGTTCCTGCCGGTTCACGGCGGGCCGGCGGCGCCGCCGTGCGTGCTCGGACGAGCGGCTCTGCGTGTCGCCGCGACGATCGGTTAGCGTGATCCTCGCCCGAACCGCTGCCGTCGGACCTCGTCGGTCCCCGCCCGGCGGCCCGCAGACAACGAGGTCTCATGCGCATCGCCGTCTTCACCACGTGCCTGGTCGACGGCCTGTTCCCCCACGCAGCCGCCGCGACGGTGCGCCTGCTCGAGCGGCTGGGCCACGAGGTCGTGGTGCCGTCCGGCCAGGCCTGCTGCGGCCAGATGCACGTGAACTCGGGCTACCCCCGGCAGGCCGCGCCGATCGTGCGCAACCACGTCCGCACCTTCTGGCCGGTCGCCGAGGGGGAGTGGGACGCCGTCGTCGCCCCGTCCGGGTCGTGCGTGGCCTCGACGCGGCACCAGCAGGGCCGCGTCGCCCGGCAGGCCGGGGACCCCGGGCTCGCGCGTGCGGCCGAGGAGGTCGCCGCGCGCACCTACGAGCTGTCCGAGCTGCTGGTCGACGTCCTGGGCGTGACCGACGTCGGCGCCTGGTTCCCGCACTCGGTGACGTTCCACCCGACCTGCCACGCCCTGCGGATGCTGCGGGTCGGCGACCGCCCGACCACGCTGCTGCGGGCCGTCGGCGGCCTCGAGCTGGTCAACCTGCCGGACGCCGACCAGTGCTGCGGGTTCGGCGGGACGTTCGCCCTGAAGAACTCCGAGACCTCCTCGGCGATGGTCGCGGACAAGGCGGCGTCCGTGGTCGGCACCGGGGCCGAGTTCGTCACGGCGGGGGACTGGTCCTGCCTGATGAACATCGACGGCGCGCTGTCCCGGCTGGGCGCGCCGGTGCGCTCGGTGCACCTGGCGGAGATCCTCGCGAGCACGCGCGAGGACCCGTGGCGGCCGCCCGCGCGGCGCGGGACCCGCGCCGCATCGGCCGCCTCCGCGCGGACGGGACGCGCCCGATGAGCACGTACCTGGGGATGCCCGCGGTGCCGCCGAAGCCTGCGACCGAGCCCGTCGCCCCGCTGCGGTGGGGGCCGACGTTCCCGGTCGCGGCTCACGATGCGCTCGCCGACGGCCAGATGCGGACCAACCTGCGCCGGGCGACCCGCACGATCCGGGACAAGCGACTGCACGTCACCGCCGAGCTGCCCGACTGGGAGGCGCTGCGCGACGCGGGGTCCGCGATCAAGGCCGACACCATGCAGCGGCTGCCGGAGCTGCTGGAGCAGCTCGAGGCGGCCGTGACCGCGCGCGGCGGGACGGTCCACTGGGCACGCGACGCGGCCGAGGCGAACCGCATCGTCACGGACATCGTCCGGGCCGCCGGCGCGCGCGAGGTCGTCAAGGTCAAGTCCATGGCGACGCAGGAGATCGGCCTCAACGAGCACCTGGAGGCCGAGGGCGTCGTCGCCCACGAGACCGACCTGGCCGAGCTCATCGTCCAGCTCGCCGGCGACCGGCCGTCGCACATCCTCGTGCCGGCGATCCACCGCAACCGCGACGAGATCCGGCAGATCTTCGCCTCGCGCATGGCGGAGGTGCCGACCGGGCTCACGGACGACCCGCGTGAGCTGGCGATGGCCGCCCGGGCGCACCTGCGCGAGCTGTTCCTGCGCGCCGACGTCGCGATCAGCGGGGCGAACTTCGCGGTCGCCGAGACCGGCACGGTCGCCGTCCTGGAGTCCGAGGGCAACGGGCGGATGTGCCTGACGCTGCCGCGGACCCTGGTCAGCGTGGTGGGCATCGAGAAGGTCGTGCCGACGTACCGGGACCTCGAGGTCTTCATGCAGCTGCTGCCCCGGTCCTCGACCGGTGAGCGGATGAACCCCTACACGACCATGTGGACCGGTGTGACGCCGGACGACGGGCCCCAGGAGTTCCACCTCGTGCTGCTCGACAACGGTCGGACGCGTGCGCTCGCGGACGAGATCGGGCGCTCCGCCCTGCACTGCATCCGCTGCTCGGCGTGCATGAACGTCTGCCCGGTCTACGAGCGGACCGGCGGCCACGCGTACGGGTCGGTGTACCCCGGTCCGATCGGCGCGATCCTCACCCCGCAGCTGCTGGGCCTGGAGTCCCGCGACGCGGCCACGGCGTCGCTGCCGTTCGCGAGCTCGCTGTGCGGCGCCTGCTACGACGCGTGCCCCGTGAAGATCGACATCCCCACCGCGCTGGTCCACCTGCGCGACCGCGCGCTGCACGACGGCGACGGCGCCCACCCGAGCGCGATGGGGACCGCCATGGCGGCGGCCGCCGCGGCGATGTCCTCGGGTGGCCGGTTCCGGTGGGCCCTGCGCGGCCTCGCGCTCGCCGGCCGCGTGCTGGGAGGACGCCGGATTCGGCGTCTGCCCTGGCCCGGCTCGCTGTGGACCGCCACGCGTGACCTGCCGGTGCTGCCGCGCCGCTCGTTCCGGGACGGCCTGGCGCGACGCCCTCGCGGCACGAGCACCGGCGCGGGCCGCGGCGCGGGCGGGGACGC
>NZ_JACEXH010000229.1:0-4271 GCF_014525465.1 Actinotalea sp. JY-7885
CGCCCGCGCGCATCCCGCCCGCCGCAGCCGACCGCCGCGCGCGGGCACCCGGCCGCGTTGCCGCGCCGCCGGACCGGTCCACCACCGCTCGGACCGTCCCCGCCCAGCTCAGCTCGACCCGACCCAGCGCCGCCCTCACGCGCCGCCGAGGAGACACCATGACCGCTCTCGACACCCGCCGCACCACGCCGCTGGCGCCCGTGCCGCTCGACCCGGCCGACTTCCCCGGGACCAACGTCGACCAGATCCCGCCGCTGCCCGCGCACTGGGCCGGGCTGGACCTGCGCGAGATCCTCAGCCGACCCGCCGCCTTCCTGTCCGTGAGCCAGTCCAACTCGCTCTACGAGCCCGGGGGCGTCCAGTACGCCGAGGGGCACGCCTTCCGCGGCAGCCTGCCCGCGACGGTTCGCGCCGTGCGGGCCGCGCGCCGCGCGCCCAACTTCGTCTCGTTCAACTGGATCGGCTACTCGGTCTTCCGGGACGGCTACCCGCAGTCCGACTTCGACCGCGCCCAGTACGCGTCCTGGACGGGTGCGATCGACGCGACGCCCGAGCAGGTCGCGTGGGACGACGAGCTCGTCGGGGACCTGCGCGCGCTCGTCGAGCCCGGCGACAACGAGCTCTCCGAGAAGGCGTTGCAGACCGCGTTCGTCGGCACCGACCTGCCGCTCGAGCTGGCGCGCAAGCGGGTCGAGGTCGTCGTCATCACCGGCATCCACCTCGACTGGTGCATCGAGGGCAACGCGCGGGCCGCGCGGGACCACGGCCTGCTCCCGATCGTCATCGGCGACGCCACCGGTGCCCAGCGCCCGGACCAGGAGGCGGCGGCGTTCGAGCGCATCACGAGCTTCTTCGCGCCGGTGATCTCCTCGGAGACCTTCGCCGGGCTGGTGGCGCGCTGATGGGCGACGTCGGCCTGCTCCTCGTCGGCGTCGTGCTCTTCGTCAACGGGCTGTCGACCCTCGGGGTCGTGCCCGCACGCAGCGCCGCGCCGCTGAACTTCTTCGTCGGGACCGCGCAGGTCCTGCTCCCGACGATCGTGCTGGTCCAGCACGGCACCGAGCCGGGGGTGCTGCAGGCCACGTGGCCCAGCTACCTGTTCGGCATCACGTACCTGTGGTTCGGGCTGCTGACCGTCTTCAGGATCGAGCCGCAGGGCTTCGGCTGGTACAGCATCTTCGTGGCGGGGATCGCGACGTACTACGCCGTGACGACCGTCGCGACGGATCCGGCGTTCGCCGTGATCTGGGCGACGTGGGCGGTGATGTGGACCCTGTTCTTCCTCCTGCTCGGCCTGGGCCGCACGCACGTGGGCACGCTGGACCTCGGCCGGTTCGCCGGCTGGTTCCTCGTGCTGCTGGGGATCCCGACCTGCACCGTCCCGGCCCTGCTCATCATGGCGGGCAGGTGGAGCACGAGCCCCGCGGCGGGCGTCGCGGCGCTCGCGGCCCTGGCGCTCGCGACGGCGGCCTCCGTCGCCCTGGCGCGGCGGCCGGCACCGGCGACGTCGGCACCGACGTCCTCCGCACCGACGTCTTCCGCGCCGACGACCGCGGCGCCGACGCCGGAGCGGCAGGAGGCGCTCGACCCCTCGCCGACCCCCGCCTGAGCAGGGGCGCCGCCGCGTGTCGGGGTGCGCGGCGGCGCCCGGAGTTGGAGAGTCGTCACAACGGCGGGCCCGCCGACGTTGTCGGCGGCCGACAGGCCAAACCTACGGTTCCGTAGCCTACGCTGACGTAAGTTAGCCCAGGCCGTCACCGGAAGGACCCTGCGTGAACGAGCCCGACATGATCCAGCTGCTCACCCCGACCGGGGAGCGGGTCGCCCACCCCGAGTACGACCGCCGCATCGAGCACCTGGACGCCGAGGCGCTGCGCGGGCTGTACCGGGACATGGTCCTCGTGCGCCGGTTCGACACCGAGTCCACGGCGCTCCAGCGCCAGGGCGAGCTGGGCCTCTTCCCGCAGGCGCTCGGCCAGGAGGCCGCGCAGGTCGGCTCGGGCCGCGCGCTGGCCCCGCAGGACTACGTGTTCCCGTCCTACCGCGAGCACGGCGTCGCCCACACGCGCGGCCTCGACCTGGTCGACATCCTGCGGCAGTTCCGCGGCGTCGACCACGGCGGCTGGGACACCCGCGCGCACAACTTCCACCTCTACACGCTGGTCATCGGCTCGCACACGCTGCACGCCACCGGGTACGCGATGGCCCTGCAGCGCGACGGCGCCGTCGGCACGGGCGACCCCGCGCGCGACGCCGCCGTCGTGACGTACTTCGGTGACGGCGCCACGAGCCAGGGCGACACCAACGAGGCGTTCGTCTTCGCGGCCGTGAACAACGCGCCGCTGGTCCTGTTCTGCCAGAACAACCAGTGGGCGATCTCGGAGCCCACCGAGAACCAGTCGCGCGTGCCGCTGGTCGAGCGCGGCAAGGGCTTCGGCGTGCCGAGCGTGCGGGTCGACGGCAACGACGTCCTGGCCTGCTACGCCGTCACCGCCGAGGCGCTCGAGCGCGCGCACTCGGGCAACGGGCCGACCTTCATCGAGGCCTACACCTACCGAATGGGCGCGCACACGACGTCGGACGACCCGACGCGCTACCGCTCCGCCGCCGAGGAGGAGGCGTGGCGCCGGCGCGACCCGATCGACCGCCTGCGGCTGCACCTCGAGGCGCTCGGCGAGCTCGACGCCGCGTTCGTCGCCGCGCTGGACGCGGAGGGCGAGGCGCTCGGCGAGCACTTGCGCGCGGCGGTCCGCGCGATGGACCGGCCGCCGACGTCGACCCTCTTCGAGCACGTCTACGCGGGTCCCCACGCCGTCGTCGACGCCGAGCGTGCCTGGTTCGAGCAGTACGAGGCCTCGTTCGAGGCCGCTCCCGGAGCGGAGGCACGCCGATGAGCGCCGTCCCCGAGGTCGAGCGGGTCACGCTCGCCAAGGCGATCAACCTCGGCCTGCGCGCCGCGCTCGAGGAGGACCCGAAGGTCCTGCTCATGGGCGAGGACATCGGCCGGCTCGGCGGCGTCTTCCGCGTCACCGACGGCCTGCAGAAGGACTTCGGCCCGGACCGGGTGGTGGACACGCCGCTCGCCGAGTCCGGCATCGTCGGCACCGCGATCGGCCTCGCGCTGGGCGGGTACCGGCCCGTGTGCGAGATCCAGTTCGACGGCTTCATCTTCCCGGCGTTCGACCAGATCACCACGCAGCTCGCCAAGATGCGCTACCGCTCGCGGGGCCGGCTCGCCCTGCCCGTGGTCATCCGCGTGCCGTACGGCGGCGGCATCGGCGCGGTCGAGCACCACAGCGAGTCGCCCGAGGTGCTCTTCGCGCACACCGCCGGCCTGCGCGTGGTGACGCCCGCGAGCCCTGCGGACGCGTTCACCATGATCCAGGAGGCCATCGCCTCGCCGGACCCCGTGCTCTTCTTCGAGCCGAAGGGCCGGTACTGGGACAAGGGCGACGTCGACCGCGGCTTCTCCTACGGCACGGCGACGAGCGACGGCCTGGACCGTGCGCGCATCGCCCGGCCGGGCACCGACCTCACGCTCGTCGCGCACGGTCCCACCGTCGCCACCGCGCTGCGGGCCGCCCAGGCGGCCGCCGCCGACGGCACCAGCATCGAGGTCGTCGACCTGCGCACCATCTCCCCGCTGGACACCGCGACGATCGCCGCCTCGGTGCGCCGGACCGGCCGCTGCGTCGTCGTCCACGAGGCGCCCGTCCTGTACGGCACCGGCGGCGAGGTCGCGGCGCGCATCACCGAGGAGTGCTTCTTCCACCTCGAGGCGCCGGTGCTGCGGGTGGGCGGGTTCCACGCGCCGTACCCGGTCGCGCGGCTCGAGCACGAGTACCTGCCGAGCCTCGACCGCGTCCTCGACGCCGTCGACCGCGCGCTGGCGTTCTGACCCGACCGAGGAGAGGGCCCCCGTGCCGACGTACGAGCAGTTCCGCCTTCCCGACGCCGGCGAGGGCCTGACCGAGGCCGAGATCGTGGCCTGGCACGTCGCCGTCGGCGACACCGTCGTCGTGAACCAGCCGATCGTGGAGATCGAGACCGCGAAGTCGCTGGTCGAGCTGCCGTGTCCGTGGGCCGGCGTCGTGACCGCGCTGCTGGCCGAGCCCGGCACGACGGTCGAGGTCGGGACGGCGATCATCACCGTCGACACCGACCCGCACGGGGCGCCCGACCCCGGAGCGTCCGAGGGTGGCGCGGCCGCCGGCGGCGCGGTGGACGCCGCGCCCGAGCCGCCCGCCGCCGACGACGGCGCGAGCGGGGCG
>NZ_JACEXH010000230.1:0-4262 GCF_014525465.1 Actinotalea sp. JY-7885
GCCCGGCTCGCGGGCAGCCACGACCGCCACGCCGTCGGCGCGAGGTCGAGCAGCAGCCGCCCCGCGGTGCCCCAGCGCCCGGCATCGTGCGGCAGCGTCAGGTCGGGGCACGCGCCCAGGCCCCAGGCGACCTGCGCGGCCGCCTCGTCGTCGTCGGGCAGCAGCCGGGGCAGCGACAGGAGCGCGTCCAGCCCGCCCCGTCCTTCTCCCGCGAGCAGCAGCGCCAGGCCGGTGAGGACGCCGTGCGCCGGCGACCGGTCGGCCTGCGGGACGGCGTCGAGCACGAGCAGCGCCGTCGGGGCGTCACCGGCCTCGAGGGCGAGCCGGGCGGCCCGCGAGGCCGTGCCGGGCGACACACCGACGCCGCCGTCGGCGGCCCACCGGGCGTACCGCAGCACGAGGTCCTCGTCCTCCGGCTCGCCGTTCGGGAACGTCGCGTGCAGGAGCTGCACCCGCCTCCCCGCGCCCACCTGGTGCCGCACCGCTGCCGCGACGACGTCGGTGCAGACCCGCACCGTCGGCCGCGGCGGCGCAGTGACGCCTGCCAGGCCGCCGCTGAGGAGCGCGTCCACGGAGTCGGGGCCCCCCACCCGCGCCGCGTGGGGCAGCGAGAGCCCTCCGGCGAGGGCGAGGACCTCGAGCAGCCGGCGGTCGGAGGGCGTGAGCGCGGCGTACGCGGTCGGCAACGCCGTGTCGAGGCCGGCGCGCCCGGGCCAGCGGTCGACGTCGAGCAGCGCCCCCGGGCCGACGTCGTCGACGTGCTCGACCAGGGCGACGAGCGAGCGCACGTTCCCCCGGCTGGCTCGCCACAGGCGCTCGACCAGACGCGTCGGCGCGTGGCCCCAGCGCCCGGCCAGGAGCTGAGCCGTCTCCTCCAGCGTGAGCGGCGGGATGTCGAGGGCGGTCATGGCGCCCTCGCGCACGAGGACCGCGATGTCACGCGGAAGCGTGCGGAGCGAGTCCGCGACGAGCACGAGGGAGCAGTCCGGCACCGAGGCGAGGGTGGACAGCACGAGGGCGCTCCATGCGTCCACGTGCCGGGCGCCGTGGACCACCAGGACCACCGAGTGGGCGCCCTGGGCGACGAGGTGGTCGACCGCGG
Organism: Actinotalea sp. JY-7885; assembly: GCF_014525465.1. NCBI lineage: Bacteria > Bacillati > Actinomycetota > Actinomycetes > Micrococcales > Cellulomonadaceae > Actinotalea > Actinotalea sp. JY-7885. The sequence continues at coordinate 1,103 of NZ_JACEXH010000230.1, forward strand.
AGCGCAGGGCACGCAGGGGGTGCTCGACCGCATCGATGGCACCGTCGCGCAGCAGGGGCATCACCGCGCCGTACGGCACGCCTCCTGAGCCGACCGAGCTGTGGGTGTGCCGCACCGCGACGCGGGGGTCCAGACCCGCCTCGAGCTGGTGGACGAATGCCGTGGTCCCGACGCCGGGCGCACCGTGGATCACGATCCCGTGCGAGTGCGGGTCGGACAGGGCCAGCCGGGCGCGGTCGAGGAGGTCGACACGCCCGACGAACGCGGGCAGGGGTTCGGCCATGGGGGACCCTCCCGGCGACGCAGGTCTGTGCGACCGGGCGAGGGCCCGGTCGACCGCAACCACAGTGTGCACTCGACTCAGACCCGGCGGAACCGCACAAGACCCCATAGACCGGGCGAATTCTCGCAGCACGGGCACGATGCCCCGGCACGGGCTCGGTCCTCCCCCGTCGGGCGGCGTGTCCCGGCCGGACGCGCGGACACCGCTGCTTAGTGTGGTCGCGCACCGCTGGTGCCCGCGGGGCAGCGTGACCCCGGCTCCCCGGGCGGCGGCGACGACCTGAACCCGAGCACCCGAGGACCGCGTGATCCGCTTCGAGAACGTCACCAAGGTCTACGCGCGCGGCGCCCGCCCCGCGCTGGACGACGTCGACCTCGAGGTCGAACGCGGCGAGTTCGTCTTCCTCGTCGGCGCGTCCGGCTCGGGCAAGTCGACGTTCCTGCGCCTCGTGCTGCGCGAGGAGCGGCCGACCGCGGGCAAGGTCTTCGTCGCGGGCCGCGACCTGTCGACCCTCTCGACGTGGAAGGTCCCGCACCTGCGCCGCCAGATCGGCGCGGTGTTCCAGGACTTCCGGCTGCTGCCGAACAAGACGGTCTTCGAGAACGTCGCCTTCGCGCTGCAGGTCATCGGCAAGCCGCGCCACCACATCATGACCACCGTGCCGGACACGCTCGAGCTGGTCGGGCTCGGCGGCAAGGAGAAGCGGCGCCCGCACGAGCTCTCGGGCGGCGAGCAGCAACGCGTCGCCATCGCGCGGGCCTTCGTCAACCGTCCGTCGATCCTGCTGTGCGACGAGCCCACGGGAAACCTCGACCCGACGACGTCGGTCGGCATCATGCGCCTGCTCGACCGGATCAACCGGACCGGGACCACCGTGGTCATGGCCACGCACGACGACGAGATCGTGGACCAGATGCGCAAGCGCGTGATCGAGCTGGACAACGGGCAGCTCGTCCGCGACCAGTCGCGCGGCGTCTACGGATCCACCCGCTGAGGACATCATGAGACTCCAGTTCATCCTCTCGGAGATCGGTCTCGGCCTGCGCCGGAACCTCTCCATGACGATCTCCGTCGTCCTCGTGACGTTCGTGTCGCTGACCTTCGTCGGCGCGGCCGGCCTCCTCCAGCTCCAGATCAACGAGATGAAGGACGACTGGTACGACAAGGTCGAGGTCTCGATCTTCCTGTGCCCCAGCGACTCCGACGCCCCGACCTGCGCGGGCGGCGAGGTGACCGCGGAGCAGACGCAGGCCCTGCGCGACCAGCTCGAGGCCGAGGCGCTCGAGCCGTACGTCGAGGCGGTCTACTACGAGTCGAAGGAGGACGCGTACGAGGCCTTCCAGGAGCGGTTCGCCGACGAGTGGTGGGCCCAGGGCGTGACGGCCGACCAGCTCCAGGGGTCGTTCCGCGTGGCGCTGGTCGACCCGGAGCAGTACCAGGTCGTCTCCGACGCGTTCACGGGCGTGGCCGGCGTCGAGGAGGTCCGCGACCAGCGGCAGGTCATCGAGCCGCTGATCCTCGTCCTCAACCGCTCCAGCCTCGTCGCGGCGGGCCTCGCGGCCGTCATGCTCCTGGCCGCCGTCCTGCTCATCACGACGACGATTCGGCTCTCGGCCATGAGCCGGCGTCGGGAGACCGGGATCATGCGGCTCGTCGGCGCCTCGAACCTGTTCATCCAGCTGCCGTTCATGCTCGAGGGCGCCATCGCCGCGACGATCGGCGCGGCGCTGTCCGTGGCAGGGCTCTGGTTCGGGGTCCGCTACCTCATCGAGGACTGGCTCGCGACGCAGGTCCAGTTCGTGCAGTACATCGGCACCGACGCCGTCTGGACGATCGCCCCGCTGCTGCTCGTCGTCGCGATCGGGCTCGCCGCGGTGTCAAGCGTCGTCACTCTGAGCCGATACACGAAGGTGTGACGCCGATGCCCCCCGCCACCCTCGCCCCCGCGCGCCGCCGCACGCGCCGCGCCTTCGGCGCGCTCCTGGTCGCCGTGCTGGCCTCCGGTGCCGTGCTGCCCGCCGCCGCGGACGAGTACGACGACCGGCGCGCGCAGACGCAGGCGCGCCAGGCCGCGACCGACGCTGCGATGGAGGCGCTGCAGGCCGAGCTCGAGCACACCGACGCCGCCCTCGTGCAGGCCTACGCCGAGCTCCAGGGCATCGAGGCGCAGATCCCCGTGGCGCAGGAGCAGCTGGCCCTCGCGGAGGAGACGCTCGCGCGGCTGCAGCGCGAGGCGCAGATCATTGCGGAGCGCCTGGTGGTCGCCGAGCAGGAGGAGTCCTCGATCACCGCGCAGATCGACACGGACACGGCCCGCGCCGACGACACGCGCGTGGCCATCGGCCAGATGGCGCGCGACGCGTACAAGGGCAACATGGCCCAGTCGTCGTTGTCGGCCGTGCTGGACGCGACGAGCACCGAGGAGTTCGTCGAGCAGTCCGCGCTCGCCTCGACGGCGCTGCGGACCCAGACCCAGGCGCTGCGCGAGCTCGAGCAGATCAACGGGGTCAACCGGAACCGCCAGGTGCGCCTCACGGCGGTCCGCGAGGAGATCACCGGCCTCAAGGCCGAGGCGGACGCCAAGGTCGTCGAGGCCGAGGCCGCGCGCGCGGCCGCCGAGGCGCGCAAGCTCGAGCTCGAGGACCTCCAGGCGGAGGCGGCGGCCAAGACCGCGCAGATCGAGTCCGCCAAGGCGACCATGGAGGCGCAGGAGCGCGAGCTCGCCAACCAGCAGGCCGCGCTGGCCGCGGAGCTGCAGGCCATCGTCGCGGCGCAGGAGGAGCGGCGGCGCGCCGACGCCGCCGCGGCAGCGGCAGCGGCGGCCGCAGCGGGCAAGCCCGCACCACCGCCGCCCTCGGGCGGCTCGAGCGCGAGCCG
>NZ_JACEXH010000231.1:0-4241 GCF_014525465.1 Actinotalea sp. JY-7885
GGTGGCCGGACGCGCGGCGGCAGCGGCTGCGTCGTCGACCGCGGCGGCGGCGACGCGTGCCGCCGCGAGGCGGAGCGAGCGGCGCGTGGGGCCGGTCGGTGCGGTGGGGTGCCCAGGGTTCGCGGACGCGGACGGCATGGCCGACTGCTGGGGCTCGTGCTGCAAAGCGGGGGGATCCTTGATCGTCGAGGGGCGGACGGCGCGGGCGGGTCCGGGGGCGCTGCCGGGCTCGCCTGGGGGCTTCGCGCGACGGGGTTCGAGGTCTGCTGTCCATTGGCACACGCCGGAGGCCCGTCGGACGAATCGAGGGAGCGCCCTTCACATGACCCGCACACCGATCGCGTCAGGGGTTGGGCAGGCCCCCCGGTGAACCGTTCCGCGCGTTGGTCACGGTTCCATCACGGCCGCCCCGCCGGGGCTCACGCCGCCAGGGAGCGGGGCTGAGTACCTCACAGCCAGCGCCGGGACCGGAAGTAGGCGTGCAGGACGACGGACCCCAGGACCATGAGCCCGAGGGCGGCCGGGTACGCCCAGGGCCAGGTCAGCTCGGGCATGTGCTCGAAGTTCATGCCGTAGACCGTCCCCACGAGCGTGGGCGCGAAGAGGATGGCGGCCCACGCGGAGATCTTCTTGACCTCCTCGTTCTGCGCGAGGCTCGCCTCGGTCATCGCGCGGACCTCCTCGTTCTGCCGCTCGGTGACGACCGTCGCGTTGACCGACAGCGCGTTCTGCAGCAGCGCGCGGAAGCCGTCCGCCCGCTCGACGACCCGCACGACGTGGTCCTGGACGTCGCGCAGGTGGCGGCGGAGCTCCTCGTCGACGTGGTACTCGTCCGCGCCCGCCTCGAGCGCGGCCAGCATCCCGAGGAGCGGGTGCGTGGCGCGCTGGAACGCCATCACCTCGCGGAGCAGCTCGTAGATGCGGCGCGAGACGGCCCGGTCGCCCGCGAAGAGCTGGTCCTCGATCTCGTCGATGTCGTTCTCGAGCCCCGCGACCACGGGCCCGTACTCGTCGACGACCTCGTCGAGGATGGCGTAGAGCACGGCCTCGGGCCCGAGTCGCAGCAGCTCCGGCGCGGCCTCCATCCGGCGGCGCACCTCGGCGAGGTCGGGGGACTCGGCGTGGCGCACCGTCACGACCACGCCGGGGCCGAGGAACACGTGCAGCTCGCCGAACTCGACGCTCTCGTCCGCGTCGAGGTACCGCGCGGGCCGGAGCACCGCGAACAGGACGTCGCCGTAGCGCTCGAGCTTGGGGCGCTGGTGCGCCTTGACCGTGTCCTCGACCGCGAGCGGGTGGATGTCGAACTCCCGGGCCACCGAGGCCAGCTCGGACTCGTGCGGCCGGTACATCCCGATCCAGGCCATCCCGCCCGTGGCGCGTATGGCCTCGTACGTCTCCTCGAGACCCATCGGCTCCGAGTGCCGCTTGCCGTCGACGTAGATCGCGTTGTCGACGATGCCCATGCCCGCTCCTGTCCTCGTGCCACGACGTCGCCGGGGCCACCCGGGAACCTAGCGGGCGCTGCGCGTGCGGCGCGCGTTCTCCTTGCCGATGGCGTCGACCAGCTCGTCCTTGGTCATGCTCGATCGTCCTGCGACCTCCAGCCGCTTCGCGACGTCGTACAGGTGGCGCTTCGAGGCGTTGGCGTCCACGCCGCCGGACGTCTCGGCGCGGGTGCCGCGCCCCCCGGCGGCCTTGCGGTCCGACGGCCCGTTCTCGTCCTTGGGCTCCCAGTGGTCGCCGACCTTCTCGTGGGTGTGCTTGAGCGCGGAGTACGCGACGCGGTGGGCGCGCTCGCCCTCGCCGTACTCGTCCGCCGCCGAGTCGTGGGCCTTGGCGAAGGTGCGCTGCGCCTTGGCGTCCGACCGCTGCAGGGTCGACGGCAGCTCCTCCTGCTTGGCCGTGCCGCGTCGCGTCGTCTTGGGCATCTCAGTCCTCCCTGGTGGTGACGGCCGTGGCTCCACGATGAGCCGGTCGGCAGGCCCGCGCCACCGCAGGCCCGCCGGCGCACGCGGTCACCCGGCGCGGTCCGGGCGCGGCCTCAGAGCGCGGCGAGCTCCCGCGCGAGGTCGTCCAGGCCGAGCGACCCGAGCCCGAGCGCGGCGGTGTGCCACGCCCGCAGGTCGAAGTCCGCGCCGCTCGCCGCGTGGCGGGCGCGGGCGGCCTCGCGGCCGGCGAGCCATGCCCGCTCGCCGAGCTTGTAGCTGATGGCCTGGCCGGGCCACCCGAGGTACCGGACGATCTCGCTGTGCACGAAGGCGCGGGGCGAGCCGCTGCGGGCCGCGAAGAACTCCTCGCCGAGCTCGGCGGTCCACCGCTCGCCGGGTGCGGACGCGACGGCGGCCGGGACCGGGAGGGACAGGTGCATGCCGATGTCGATCACCACGCGGACGGCCCGCATGCGCTGACCGTCGAGGTAGCCCAGGCGCGCGCCCGGGTCCGTCAGGTAGCCGAGCTCGTCCATGAGCCGCTCGGCGTACAGCGCCCAGCCCTCCGTCGTGGCCGAGACCGAGCCGAGGCTGACCTGGTAGCGCGAGAGCTCCGCGGCACGGTACGCCCACTGGCCGAGCTGGAGGTGATGGCCCGGCACGCCCTCGTGGTACCAGGTGCTGATGAGGTCCCACGTGGGGAAGCGGGTGCGGCCGAGCGTCGGCAGCCAGGTGCGGCCCGGCCGGCTGAAGTCGAGCGAGGGGCGGGTGTAGTACGGCGCCGCGGCCGCGCCCGGCGGCGCGATCATCGCCTCGACCCGCCGCACGGGCTCGGCGACGTCGACCACCGTGCCGTCGAGCTCGGCGATGGCGCGGTCCATCATCGCCTGGAGCCACGCGCGCACCTCGTCCACGCCCTCGACGGCCTCGCCGTGGACGTCGAGGTGGGCCAGGGCCTGCGCCGGCGTCGCGCCCGGCAGCACCCGGTCGGCCTCGGCGGCCATCTCGGCCTCGATGCGCGCCAGCTCCTCCCAGCCCCACGCGTAGGCCTCCTCCGGGTCGACCTGCGCGCCGGTCGCGGCCCTGGCCCCGAGCAGGTAGCGCTCTCGTCCGACGCCGTCCGGGGTTCCGGCGCATCCGGGCAGGTAGGTCTGCGCGATCCAGTCGCGCAGCTCCGCCACCCCGTCCCCGGCCCGGGCCGCGGCCGCGTCGAGCTCGGGCCGCAGCGACTCGGGCGCGGCCTCGACGAACCCGGCGTGCCACCCGCGCCCGGTGAGCCACGCGCCCAGCTGGCCGACCACGGCCTCCGCCTGGCGCGGCGCGCTCGTGCGGCCGGACGTCAGGCCCGCCGCGAGCTGCGCCCGGTAGCTGCGCGCGCACTCGGGCACGGCGTCGAGCCGGCGGCCGACGGTGCGCCAGTCCTCCTCGTCCTGCGTCGGCATCATGAGGAACAGGGACTGGAGCTGGTGCACGGGCGAGGCGATCGGCCGCAGGCTGACCAGGTCCTCGCCGGCCTCGTGGAGCGCGAGCTGGGAGCCCAGGCGCTCGGCGAGCAGGGTCGCGCACCGGCGGTCGTCCTCGTCGGTGACCCGGGCGCGCGCCAGGTCCGCGAGGGCCGAGCGGGCGGCGTCCGCCCGCTCCTCGAGCCCGGCGGGGGACAGGTCGGGCATGCGGTGCTCGTGGGGCCGGACCCCCAGGGCCGTGCTCACCGAGGGGTCGAGCTCGACGAGCGTGTCGACCCACCGGTCGGCGACCTCGCGGGCCGTCGGCGTCCCGTCGGGCTCGCGGGCGTCGGTGGGCTGCGGCGCGGGTGCTGTCATGCCTCGCACGGTAACCGAGGTCGGCTCAGTCCTCCGTGTCGTACTCCCAGTGCCACGGTTCGGCCGGCCCGGCGCCGCCGGGCTGCATGTACGAGGGGTGGTGCCAGCCGTAGGCGCCCGCGTTCTCGCGCATCCACCGGTACGTCGGGCGGTCGAACTGCCCCAGCGACCCGAACCCCTCGAGGTCCACGGCCAGGCCGAGCCCGTGGTTGGACGTGCCGGCCGCCGCCGCGAGGCTGCCGCGGGCCTGCCTCACCGCCGCCTGCGAGGCGAGGTCGCGGTAGGACGAGGACACCCCCAGGTCGCGCCCGAAGTGGGCGCGGAACGCCACGTTGAGCTGCTCGAGCGCCGCGGCCGCGTCGCACCGCAGCTGGACCCGCGGGGCGAAGTCGACGCCGCAGAGCGCGCTGGCGGGGATCGCGCCGTTGGGCGCGTCGCGCACCGCGTCGACGCGCCGCGCGAGCTCGGCCTGCGCCTGCGCCTGCGCCTG
>NZ_JACEXH010000022.1:0-6542 GCF_014525465.1 Actinotalea sp. JY-7885
GACGGGGCTCGCGGGCGCCGCGCTGCTGGCCGGGGCGACGGCGGCCGTGCTTGCCCTGCTGGCCGGCCGCACCCGCGCCCTGCGCACGCTGCGGCCCGGGGTCGTCGTCGTGCTGTGCGCGGTGCTCCTCGTGTCCGTGCCGGGGATCCGCCGCCCGCTGGTCGGCCTCGTGCCGGGCGCGGGTCCGCCGGCGGGGCCGTGGGTGGCGCAGTGCGACGTGGGGCAGGGTGACGCCCTCGTGGTCGGTACCCGGCCGGGAGCCGCCGTCGTGGTGGACGTGGGTCCGGATGGTGACGCCGCGGACGCGTGCCTGGAGCGGCTCGGTGTCGACCGGATCGAGCTGCTCGTCCTCACGCACCACCATGCCGACCACGTCGGTGGCCTGGAGCCCGTGCTCGCCGGTCGCACCGTCGACGCGGCGCTGGTGAGCCCTCTGCCCGAGCCCGCAGGCCAGGCGGGCCGCACCCTGCGGGCGCTCGCGGACGCGGGCGTGCCGGTCGACGTCGGCCTCGCGGGGTCCGGTGGACCGGGTGACGGCAGTGCCGGTGCGGGGACCGCCGGTGAAGGGACAGCCGGTGAGGGGACGGCCGGCCAGGTGCGGTGGCGGGTCCTGTGGCCGAGCCGGGCGCCGGTCCCGGTGGCGGACGCGCTCTCGCCGCCGCGCGAGCACGCGGTCGGGCCCGAGGAGGGCGCCGTCAACGACGCGAGCCTGGTGCTGCGCCTGGACGCCCCGGGCCTCGCGGTGCTCGCGCTCGGCGACCTGGAACCCTCCGCCCAGGCCGGCCTGCTGGCGGCGCACGGCCCGTCCGGGGTGCTGGCCGCCCAGGTGGTCAAGGTGGCGCACCACGGGTCCGCGTACCAGGACGCGTCGCTGGCGCAGGCCGTGGACGCCGCCGTCGCGCTCGTCAGCGTGGGCGCGGACAACGGGTACGGGCACCCGGCGGCGAGCACGCTCGCGCTCTACCGCGCGACGGGCGCCGCGGTGCTCGCGACGGACGAGTGCGGGACGGTGGTGGTCGCGGCCGAGCCGCGCGGGCTCACGGTGCGTGCCCGCTGCCCCGTGGGCTGACGCGTCGCGCCCTCGCTCGGGCCCCGGCCGCCCCGCCGCGCGCTCTGCCGGCGCCAGGCGCAGACTCGAGACGAGACGACGACCGGCCGTCGGCCGCTCGCCCTCGACGGCGGTCGCGAGCGGGTCGCGCCGTCCGGGGCCCGCGCCGGCACGTGAGTGAGGACCCGTCGATGAGCCGGACCACGAGGTCGTCCGCCGGGACGAGCGAGCCGGAGCTGGTGCTCTCCCGCCGCACCGTCTACGTGATCTTCAGCGCGCTGCTGGTGGCGATGTTCCTGTCCGCGCTGGACCAGTCCGTCGTGGGGACGGCGTTGCCGACGATCGTGGGCGACCTGGGGGCGGCCGAGCACGAGGGCTGGATCATCACGGCCTACCTCCTGGCCATCGCCGTCGTCATGCCGATCTACGGCAAGCTCGGCGACCTGCGGGGGCGGCGGCGTCCGTTCCTGGTCGCCATCTCGATCTTCGTGCTGGGCTCGGCCGGGTCGGCGCTGTCGACGACGTTCGTCGAGCTCGTCGTGTGGCGGTCGGTGCAGGGCCTCGGTGCCGGCGGGCTGGTCATCCTGAGCCAGGCGATCATCGCGGACATCGTCTCCGCCCGGGACCGCGGCAAGTTCATGGGTCCCATGGGAGCGGTCTTCGGGGTCGCCACGGTGGCGGGCCCCCTGCTCGGCGGCTGGTTCACCGACGGCCCGGGGTGGCGCTGGTGCTTCTGGCTCAACGTGCCGGTCGGACTGGTCGCGCTCGCCGTCGCCTGGTCCCGCCTGCGGCTGCCGTCGCGCACCCCGAGCACCCGCTTCGACGTCCCCGGTGCGGTGCTCATGACGATCTCCACCGCAGGGATCGTGCTCCTGACCAGCTGGAGCTCGATCAGCAGCGCGGGGCGGTACGACTGGAGCGACCCGGCGCTGCCCGCGCTGCTCGTCCTCACCCTCGTCGCGCTGGCGGCGTTCCTCGCGGTGGAGGCGAGGGCCACCGACCCGCTGATCCCGCTGCGCCTGTTCCGGAACCGCACGTTCTCGGTCTCGGTCACGATCGCCCTGGTCATGGGCATGACCATGTTCGCGGCGCTGTCGTTCCTCCCGACGTTCCTGCAGATGGCGCGGGGCTACGACGCCACCAAGGCCGGCCTCCTCATGCTCCCCATGACGGTCGGGCTGATGATCACGGCGCTCGGCTCCGGCATGCTCATCTCCGCCCGCGGTCGGTACAAGATCTTCCCCATCCTCGGCATGGGGATCGCCACCGTGGGTCTCGTCCTGCTGACCCAGCTCACGCCCCAGATGTCGATCGTGACCTTCGGCGTCATGATCTTCGTCCTCGGGTTCGGCCTCGGGTTCGTGATGCAGACCATCGTCATCGCGGTGCAGAACTCCGTCTCGCCCGAGATGGTGGGCGTCGCGACGTCCACCAACAACTTCCTGCGGGAGATCGGCGCCGCCGTGGGGACCAGCCTGTTCTCGACGGTGTTCACGACCAACCTCACGACCCGCCTGGCCGAGGCCGTGAGGGATGCGCCCGCGGGCGCCGTCCCCTCGGGCTACGGTGCGAGCTCCCTGACGCCGTCGGCCCTGGCGAAGCTGCCCGCCGCCTTGCGCGAGGAGGTGGTCGCGGCGTACACCGACGCGCTCGCCCCCGCCTTCTGGTACCTCGTGCCGCTCGGCGTCCTGGGCTTCGTCGTCGCGTTCTTCATGAAGGAGGTCAAGCTCTCCGACACGGCAGGCCTGGTCGCCCGCGGCGCCGCGGTAGCCCGCTGACCGCCACACCCCCGCCCCGCCGGCCTCCCCACCGGCACCGTCCGCGAGCCGCCCACGTCCGCCCCCCGCCGACCACGTCCATCCCCGCCAAGCACGTCCATCCCCGCCGACCCCGTCCATACCCGCCGAGCGATGCCCCCGCCGAGCACGTCCAAACCCGCCGAGCACGTCCGTTCCGGGTGAGCACGTCCTGTGCAGGGGACGTACTCACGGGAAACGGACGTGCTGACCACGTGGCGATCCCGCCCACCGGCGCGCGCCGACGCAGGCCCACGCCGCAGTCGGAGGACCGAGGTGGGCCGACCACGTCCGTTCCGGCCGAGTACGTCCTGTGCAGCGGACGTTCTCGCGGGGAACGGACGTGTTGGTCGCGGCGGCGGCGGCGGTGGGCGGCGTGTGGCGGGGGAGATGGCGGGGCGGCAGGCATTGGCGGTGCGGGGGAGATGGCGGGGCGGCAGGCATTGGCGGGGCGGGGGAGATGGCGGGGCGGCAGGCACTGGCGGTGCGGGGGAGATGGCGGGGCGGCAGGCATTGGCGGTGCGGGGCGGCAGGGACTGGCGGGGCGGGGCGGCGGTGGGGTTGGTCGGGGTGGGGATGGGGCGGGCGTCGGGCGTCGGGCGTGACGGTGGTGCGTGGCAGGCTTGGGGCATGCCCCCTGCCGCCCGCCGCAGCACCGCCCCGACCGGCGGCATCGCCTGGGACCAGGCGGAGCTGGCGCCCGTCGTGCTCCTCGCGGGCTCCGAGGCGCTGCTCGCCGAGCGCACGGTCGAGCGCCTCGTCGCGCAGGCGCGCGAGCGGGAGCCCGCCGTCGAGGTCGTCCGGCTCGACGCCGCCGCCTACGAGCCGGGCCGGCTCAGCGTCGCCGCCAGCCCGTCGCTCTTCGACGAGCCGCGTCTGGTCGTCCTCTCGGGACTGCACCAGGGGACCGACGAGGCCCTGGCCGACGTCGTCGCCTACCTCGCGGAACCCGCTCCCGACGTGTGGCTGGTGCTCCAGCACGGTGGTGGCGTGCGGGGCAAGAAGGCGCTGGAGGCCATCCGGGCCTCCGGCGCGACCGTCGTCGCGTGCGACCCCATCAAGCGGGACGCGGACAAGCATGCCTTCGTCATGGGGGAGCTGCGCCGCGCCCGCCGCAAGGCCGAGCCTGCCGCCGTGCGAGCGCTCCTGGAGGCGTGCGGCGCCGACCTCAGGGAGCTCGCCGCCGCGTGCGCTCAGCTCGCGGCCGACTCCACAGGGCTCGTGACCCACGACCTGGTGACGCGGTACTACGGCGGGCGGGTGGAGGCCACGGGCTTCCGCGTCGCCGACGCCGCCGTCGAGGGCCGGGCGGGGGAGGCCGTCGCCCTGCTGCGGCACGCCATGTCGACGGGAACGGACCCGGTCCCGCTCGTCGCGGCGCTCGCGTCGAAGCTGCGCACGCTCGCCAAGGTGGGCGCCGCCCGCGGCCGCGGCCTGGACCCGGTGCGCGACCTCGGCCTCGCGCCGTGGCAGGTCGACCGGGCACGGCGTGAGCTCGCCGGTTGGACCCCCGAGGCGCTCGCCGCGGCGGTCACCGCCGTCGCGCAGGCGGACGCCGAGGTCAAGGGCGGCGGCCGGGACGCCGCCTTCGCGATCGAGCGCGCCGTGCTGCGCGTCGCGGACGCCCGAGGCTGAGGGGCCGCGCCGCCGACGTCACCCTGCGGCGCCCGGCCCGTCGCCGCTGTCACGGGCGAGGTGACTGGCGCGGGCGCGACACGACGGCAGCCCGGTCACCCGCCGGATATTCACCCGATCGCTTTGGGACGTCTTCACCCCATTCACGCCAAAAGTCCCCCACGGACACGTCAAATTCGCTGCTCAGGCATCGTGCATTTCCGGAGGAACCCTGTCATAGTCCTCGTGACACACGTCGCCCGACCGCCCAGGAGCTCCCATGAACCGCATCGCCAAGACCCTCGCCGCCGTCGTCGTCACGCTCGGCCTCACCGTCGTCGGCCTGCCCCTCGGCTCGGGCGGCGTGAGCACGCTGGGTGTCGGCAGCACGGGCTGCTGCAAGATGTGACGGACCCGACGCCGGCCGCGAGGCCGGCGTCGGATTTTCATCCTTTCGGGCCCTGCCCGGCGCGCACTGTCACGGATAGGGTGACCAACTGTGACAGAACTCTCCGATCGCCTCCGCGCCGAGCGGACCCGTGCCGGCCTCTCCCAGACGGCGCTCGCCGGGGACGACTTCTCGCCGAGCTACATCTCGCTCATCGAGGCCGGTCGACGCGTGCCCACCGACGCGGCACTGGGCGTCCTCGCGCGCCGCCTCGGCACCACCGCGGAGTACCTGCGCTTCGGCGACCGGGCTCCGAGCGAGGAGCGCGCGCGCCTGGAGATCGGCTTCGCGCAGCTCGCGCTCGTGAACGGGGAGGCGCAGGAGGCGAGGGACCGCCTCCTGGCGCTCGACCTGGGCTCGATCGCGCCCAGGCACCACGTCGAGGCCCTGCACACGCTGGCCCGCGCCCACGAGGCGCTCGGCGACCTCGACGAGTGCGTGGCGGTGCTCGAGCCGCTGCTCGCCGACGCGCGCGCCGACCACCGGTGGCTGGACGCGGCCGTCATGGGCTGCGACCTCGTCGCGGCCTACCACGAGGCCGGCGACCTGGGGCACAGCATCGCGCTCGGTGAGGCCCTGCTCGAGGACGTGGAGGCCGCGGGTATCGCGGGCACCGACGAGCACCTGCGCCTGGGGGCGACGCTGCTCTGGTCCTACTACGAGCGCGGGGACCTCCTGTTCGCGACCCACCGCGCGTCCGAGCTGATCGCCATCGCCGAGGCGAAGGGGACCATGCGCGGGCGGGGGAGCATCTACTGGAACGCGTCGCTCGTCGCCGAGGGGCGCGGTGACCTCGCCGAGGCCCGCCGGCTCACCGAGCGCGCCCTCGCGTACCTGAGCGAAGGTGCGGCGAGCCGGGACGTGCCGCGCCTGCGCCTGCACTTCGGGTGGCTCCTGCTGCGGTGCCTGCCCGCGGAGCCCGAGGCCGCCCTGGCGCAGCTCGACGAGGCGGCGGCGGGGCTCGCGGTCGTCGGCTCCGAGATCGAGCTCGCCCGGTGCGAGTTCGAGCAGGGGCGCGCGTGGCTCATGCTCGGGGACGCCGATCGGGCGGAGTCGCTCGCGCGCGGCGGCCTGAGCCGGCTCGAGGACCAGGCGGCCCTCGACATCTGCAATGGGAACATCCTGCTCGGCGACGTCTTCGCGGCGCGGGGCGAGGTCGAGCAGGCGCGCGAGACCTACCAGTGGGCGGGCGGCCGGCTCGCGATGATGGCCGCCGGCCGGAGCGCGGCCGCGATCTGGCGGGCGCTGGGGGACCGGCTGCTGAGCCACGGCGACACGGCAGGGGCGGCCCAGGCGTTCGACGCGGCGCTGCGCGACGCCGGCATCTACCCGACGGCGGTCCCCTCCGTGGTCGTCCCGTCGTCGGCGGCGGCCGGGTTCAGCGGCGCCGAGCACTGAGCGGGCACCCGCCCTCGCGCCAGCCGGCCCGCAGGGGGGACCGGCGCGCAGGGCGGTGGCCCGGAAACACGCGCCGGGCGTCGCGCTGACGCGTCCGCCCGGCGCGTCCGCACACGGCACAGGACGTCCCTCGAGACGCGAGAAGGGGGGCCCCCCCCGGGGGGGGGGGGGGGCGGGGGGGCGGGGGCCGCCGCGGGGGGGACGGGGCCGGGGGTGGGCCCCGAGCGGGGGGGCCGGG
>NZ_JACEXH010000023.1:0-19439 GCF_014525465.1 Actinotalea sp. JY-7885
GGCCCCCCCGCCCCCCCCCCGCCCCTGCCGCCGCCGCCGCCCCCGCCCCCCCCCCCCCCCGGGGGGGGCCCCCCTTCTCGTGCGTCCGGTGCCCGCCGGGTGGATCCGGCGGACGGTGGTCGCCTCAGAGGGAGGCGACCTGCTTGGCCAGCGCCGACTTGCGGTTCGCGGCCTGGTTGGCGTGGATGACGCCCTTGCTCACGGCCTTGTCGAGCTTGGTCGTCGCGACCTGGAGGGCCGTGGCGGCTGCCTCCTTGTCGCCTGCGGCGACGGCCTCGCGCACCCGACGCACGTGCGTCTTGAGCTCGGACTTCACAGCCTTGTTGCGCAGGCGCGCGATCTCGTTGGTGCGGATGCGCTTGATCTGGGACTTGATGTTCGCCACGTGTTTGACTCTCTTGTGCGTTTCGCCGGAGCGAATCTGACAGGTCGTAGAGGGCGCGTCCGGTATCGGGACTGGGGCGTGGGGACACCCTCGGGGAGACGCCGGACGAGTGCCCGCCGACCTGGGCGGACACGCGAAGGTCGATGCTACCAGGAGCCGCCCATGTGGGCGACGACGTCGTCGAACCGGGCGCGGTCCAGCACGGCACCCTCGCGCCGCACCGCGGCGGGGTCCACCCGCAGCACGCGGTCCACCCGGATCTCGCTCGGCCGGCGGCGCGCGTCCCAGTCGCCCGAGCCGACGTCGACCCACCGTCCCGGGGCGCGGCCGGGACGGGCGTCGTGGTCGCGGCTCGTGAGCATGAGCCCGAGGAGCCAGGGCCCGTCGTGCCCGACGAGCAGCACCGGGCGGTCCTTCCCGCGCGTGTGGTCCTCCTCGAACGGCACCCACGTCCACACGATCTCGCCCGGGTCCGGGTCGCCGTCGAGGTCCGGGGCGTAGACGGCGTGCACCGTCCCCCGGAAGTCGCCCGCGTACCCGGCCGCGGCCCGTGCCGAGGGGGCTGGCGGTGCCGCGGTCGTCCGGCCGTGGACGACGGCCCGCGCCAGGCGCGCGGCGCGGCGCAGGAGGGAGCGCGGGGAGGGCACGCGGCCACGGTAGCCGCACGCCGCGCGTACCGGCTCTGCGTGGCCCGAGCCTGCCCGGCACACCGGCGTCCGAACCATGCCGGAAAGCCGCCGGAAACCTCGATGTGACGTCTGCCACCTAACGTCCGACTATGGCCGACCTGTTCGAGGGTTACCCCGCCGGGGCAGCGTGGGACGAGGTGTTCGACCGCGACGGGTCCGTCCGCGCCGCCTACGAGCGGGTGCACGAGGCGCTCGTGGCGATGCCCGCGGGCGAGCTCCGCTCGCGCGCCGAGCTCATGGCACGCGCCTACCTCACGCAGGGCGTGACCTTCGCGCTCGCGGGGGAGGAGCGCCCCTTCCCCGTCGACGTCGCGCCGCGCGTCCTGACCGCCGCGGAGTGGGAGACGGTCGCGCCCGGCGTCGCGCAGCGCGTCCGCGCGCTCGAGGCGTTCCTCGACGACGTCTACGGGGAGCAGCGGGCGGTCGCGGACGGCGTCGTGCCGCGCCGGCTCCTGACCACGTCGACCCACTTCCACCGGGCGGCGCACGGGATCCGTCCCGCGAACGGGGTCCGGGTGCACGTCTCGGGGATCGACCTCGTCCGCGACGAGCAGGGCGCCTTCCGGGTGCTGGAGGACAACGTCCGTGTGCCGAGCGGCGTCAGCTACGTGCTCTCGAACCGGCGGGCGATGGCGCAGAGCTTCCCCGAGCTCTTCGCCGCGCTCCGGATCCGTCCGGTCCAGGACTACTCGCGCCGCCTGCTCGCGGCCCTGACGGCCGCCGCGCCGTCCGGCGTCGACGAGCCGACCGTCGTCGTGCTGACGCCCGGCGTGCACAACAGCGCCTACTTCGAGCACTCGCTGCTCGCGCGGACGATGGGCGTCGAGCTCGTCGAGGGACGCGACCTGTTCTGCGCGGGTGGGCGGGTGTGGATGCGGACCACGCACGGCCGGCGCCGCGTCGACGTGGTGTACCGGCGGGTCGACGACGAGTACCTCGACCCGGTCGTGTTCCGCGCGGACTCCCTGCTGGGCAGCCCCGGTCTGCTCGCGTGCGCCCGGGCGGGGACCGTCACCATCGCCAACGCCGTGGGCAACGGGGTCGCGGACGACAAGCTCGTCTACACCTACCTGCCCGACCTCATCCGCTACTACCTGGGCGAGGACGCGATCCTGCCCAACGTCGAGACGTGGCGGCTCGAGGAGCCGGACGCGCTCGCCGAGGTCCTCGACCGCCTCGACGAGCTGGTCGTCAAGCCGGTCGACGGGTCGGGTGGCAAGGGCCTGGTCATCGGTCCCCGCGCGGACCGGGCCCAGCTCGACGCGCTGCGCCGCACGCTGCGCGCCGACCCACGCGGCTGGATCGCCCAGCCCGTCGTCCAGCTCTCGACGGTCCCGACCCTCGTCGACGACCGCTTCCGCCCCCGGCACGTGGACCTGCGGCCCTTCGCCGTGAACGACGGCGACCAGGTGTGGGTGCTGCCCGGCGGGCTCACCCGCGTCGCGCTCCCGGAGGGCGAGCTCGTCGTCAACAGCTCGCGGGGCGGGGGCTCGAAGGACACCTGGGTGCTGGGGGCGCCGCGCCGGCCGCTGCCGGCCGCGGCCCGGTCCGCTCCCGCCCCGCTGCCGCAGGGCGTCCCGATCGACAGCAGCCCGGCCGACCAGGAGGTGCAGGTGCAGGTGCAGCAGCAGCAGCAGGCCCGGTGGGCACCGGCGCCGGCCGGGACGGGTGGTGCCGGGTGCTGAGCCGCATCGCCGAGTCGCTGTTCTGGATCGGCCGCTACGTCGAGCGCGCGGAGGACACGGCCCGCCTCCTCGACGTCCACCTGCACGCGCTGCTGGAGGACCCGTGGGCGGAGGAGGACCTGGCCTGCCGCTCGCTGCTCGCCGTGATGGACCGCGAGCCGGAGCCCGGGGTGCCGGCGGGGCGTCGGGTCGTGCTCGAGGTGCTCGCGTACGACGCCGCCGCGCCGGCCTCGATCGCCGGCGCCCTGGTCGCGGCGCGGGAGAACGCGCGGCGGGGCCGCGAGGTCATCTCGACGGAGCTGTGGGAGGCGCTCAACGCGACCTGGACGCAGCTCCCGGTGCGGACGCGGTCCGGCCGGCCGCACGACTTCCTGGCCTGGGTCCGCGAGCGGGCGGCCGTCGTCAGCGGCATCGTGGACCAGTCGCTCTCCCGCGACGACACCTGGCAGTTCCTCGTGCTCGGGCGGTCGATCGAGCGCGCGGACATGACCGCGCGCCTGCTGGCGGCGCGGGCGCTCACCGGCGCGTCCGGGCCCGACTGGCCGACGCTGCTGCGCTCGTGCGGCGCGCACGAGGCGTACCTGCGGCGCTTCCGCGGGGTCGCCACGGACCGGAGCGCCGCGGAGTTCCTGCTGACCGACCCCCTGTTCCCGCGCTCGGTCGTGTACGCGCTCACCCAGGCCCAGAGCTGCCTCGATGCGCTGGAGCCGCCCGGGCAGGATCTGTACTCGATCGCGGCCCGCCGCAGCCTCGGGCACGCCCGGACCGGACTGGAGTACGCCGAGCTCGGCGAGGTGCTGGCGCACCTGCCGCACCAGATGGCGCTGGTGCAGCGGGCGTGCGCGGCGGCGAGCGACGCGATCCGCGCCCGCTACTTCCCGTCCGGTGCGGTGACCACGTGGGTGGGGAGCATGCTGTGAGCCGGCTGCACGTGGTGCACACGACGCGGTTCGTCTACGACGGTCCGGTGACGGCGTCGTACAACGAGGCGCGCATGACGCCGCTGTCCGAGCGCGGCCAGACCGTCCTGGAGAGCCGGCTGGCGGTGGAGCCGCAGACCTGGCGCCACGACTACCGCGACTACTGGGGGACGGCGGTCGCCGCCTTCGAGAGCGGCGTGCCGCACCGCGAGCTCGTGCTGGAGTCGGTCACGCGCGTGGACGTCGGCGATCGCACCGTCGTCGCCGACGCGACGTGGGAGCAGGTGCGCGACCCCGCCACGGTGGCCGAGCTCGGTGAGTTCCTGGCGCCGTCGGCCACCACGCGCGCGCCCGACGACGTCGCCGCCACGGCGGCGGAGCTCGCCGCCGAGCTGGGTCCGGACGCCACGGCGCGCGCCGTGGCGCTGCGGCTGCACGAGCTCGTGGAGTACGTGCCGGGCGTCACCGCGGTGCACTCGACCGCCGCCGACGCGTGGGAGCAGCGCAAGGGCGTGTGCCAGGACCTCGCGCACCTGACGGTGGCGGCCCTGCGCAGCGCCGGCGTGCCGGCGCGCTACGTGTCCGGCTACCTGCACCCGCTGCGCGGCGGGGACGTCGGGCTCTCCGTCGTCGGCGAGTCCCACGCGTGGGTCGAGTGGTGGGCCGGCGACTGGGTCGCCTTCGACCCGACGAACGGGACCGACGTCGGCGAGCACCACGTCGTCATCGGTCGTGGCCGCGAGTACCAGGACGTCGCCCCCGTGCGGGGGACGTACGCGGGCGGGGGGACGCGGGCGCACGAGGTCACCGTGCAGATCACGCGCGAGGCATGAGGGCGCCGCGCGGCCCGGCCGCCGTGCCGGGGGACGGGGCCGGTCATGGGACCATGGTGGCGTGTCACCGATCCCGAGCGCCTCGCTGAGCAGCCGCATCCAGCCGGCCGCCACGCCGCCCGAGCTGCTGCGCAACTTCTGCATCATCGCCCACATCGACCACGGCAAGTCGACGCTGGCCGACCGCATGCTCCAGCTCACGGGCGTCGTCGACCAGCGCGCGATGCGCGCGCAGTACCTCGACCGGATGGACATCGAGCGCGAGCGCGGCATCACGATCAAGTCGCAGGCGGTGCGCATGCCGTGGGCGATGGCGGGGGAGGACGGCGTCCTCGTCCCCTACGCGCTCAACATGATCGACACGCCGGGCCACGTCGACTTCACGTACGAGGTCTCGCGCTCGCTCGCCGCGTGCGAGGGCGCCGTCCTCCTGGTCGACGCCGCCCAGGGCATCGAGGCGCAGACGCTCGCGAACCTCTACCTCGCGATGGAGAACGACCTCGCGATCATCCCCGTCCTGAACAAGATCGACCTGCCGGCGGCGCAGCCCGAGAAGTACGCCGAGGAGATCGCCAAGCTGGTCGGCGGGGAGCCCGAGGACGTGCTGCGCGTGTCCGGGAAGACGGGCGAGGGCGTGGAGGTGCTGCTCGACCGCATCGTCCGCACCGTGCCCGCACCCCGCGGGGACGCCGACGCCCCCGCGCGCGCCATGATCTTCGACTCGGTCTACGACACCTACCGCGGCGTGATCACCTACGTCCGCGTCGTCGACGGCCACCTCAGCCCGCGCGAGCGCATCGTCATGATGTCGACGCGCGCGCAGCACGAGCTGCTCGAGATCGGCGTCATCTCCCCGGAGGGGATCCCGACGCAGGGCCTGGGCGTGGGCGAGGTGGGCTACCTCATCACCGGCGTCAAGGACGTCCGCCAGTCCAAGGTCGGGGACACGGTCACCAACGCCGGCAAGCCCGCCGCCGAGTCGCTGGGCGGCTACGACGACCCCCGCCCCATGGTGTTCTCCGGCCTGTACCCGATCGACGGCACGGACTACCCGGTGCTGCGCGACGCCCTCGACCGGCTCAAGCTCAACGACGCCGCCCTCGTCTACGAGCCCGAGACCTCGGTCGCGCTCGGCTTCGGCTTCCGCGTCGGCTTCCTGGGGCTGCTGCACCTGGAGATCATCCGCGAGCGGCTCGAGCGCGAGTTCGACCTCGACCTCATCTCCACGGCGCCGAACGTCGTGTACGAGGTCACCATGGAGGACCGCTCGGTCATCCGCGTGACCAACCCGAGCGAGTTCCCGGGCGGCAAGATCGGCGAGGTCCGGGAGCCGATGGTCAAGGCCACGATCCTGTGCCCGAGCGAGTTCATCGGCGCCGTGATGGAGCTGTGCCAGACCCGCCGCGGCGAGCTCGGCGGCATGGACTACCTCTCGGAGGACCGGGTGGAGATGCGGTACACGCTCCCGCTCGCCGAGATCGTCTTCGACTTCTTCGACCAGCTGAAGTCCCGGACCCGCGGCTACGCGTCCCTCGACTACGAGCCCTCGGGCGAGCAGGCGGCCGCCCTGGTCAAGGTGGACATCCTGCTGCAGGGCGAGCAGGTCGACGCGTTCAGCGCGATCGTGCACAAGGACAAGGCCTACGCCTACGGCGTGATGATGGTGGGCAAGCTCCGCGAGCTCATCCCGCGCCAGCAGTTCGAGGTGCCGATCCAGGCCGCCGTCGGCTCGCGCGTCATCGCGCGCGAGACCGTGCGCGCGATCCGCAAGGACGTCCTGGCCAAGTGCTACGGCGGCGACATCAGCCGCAAGCGCAAGCTCCTCGAGAAGCAGAAGGAGGGCAAGAAGCGCATGAAGACGATCGGTCGGGTCGAGGTGCCGCAGGAGGCCTTCATCGCCGCGCTCTCGACGGAGTCCGGCGGCAAGGATGCCAAGGAGAAGGCACGCAAGTGACCCCCCGGCGGGTCGGCTCGTGAGCCCCGCGCTTCCCGAGGGGGCCGCACCACCGCCGGACGGGACCTTCCCCGACTGGCTCCGGCCCTCGACCGGCGCCGGCCCGCGCGGGTTCGGCGTCTACCTCCACGTGCCGTTCTGCACCGTGCGGTGCGGCTACTGCGACTTCAACACCTACACGGCGGCGGAGCTGCTCGCGGAGGCCGGTGGGCGCAGCGCGGGCCATGAGCGCTACGCCGAGACGGTCGCGCGCGAGGTCGACCTCGCCGCCCGCACGCTGGACGCCGTCGGGCGGACGCCGCGCGAGGTGGCGACCGTCTTCCTCGGCGGGGGCACGCCGACCGTGCTGCCGGCCGCCGACCTGGTGGCGATGGTGGACCGGCTGCGCGGCACCTGGGGGCTCGCGGCCGGCGTCGAGGTCACGACCGAGGCGAACCCGGACTCCGTCACCCCCGACTCGCTCGCGGAGCTCGCCGCGGGCGGGTTCACGCGCGTCTCGTTCGGCATGCAGTCGGCCGTGCCGCACGTGCTCGCGACCCTCGAGCGGACGCACGACCCCGACCGGGTGCCGCAGGCCGTCGCGTGGGCGCGCGAGGCCGGCCTCGCCGTCTCGCTCGACCTCATCTACGGCACGCCGGGGGAGAGCCTCGCCGACTGGCGGCGCTCGCTGGACGCCGTGGTCGCGTGCGACGTCGACCACGTGTCCGCGTACGCGCTCACGGTCGAGCAGGGCACGCGGATGGCCGTCCAGGTGCGGCGCGGGCTCATCCCGGCGCCCGACCTCGACGACCAGGCCGCGAAGTACGAGCTGGCCGACGACGTGCTCGGCGCCGCCGGCCTGCGGTGGTACGAGATCAGCAACTGGGCCCGCGAGCCCGGCGCCGCGTGCCGCCACAACGTCGGCTACTGGCGCGGCGACGACTGGTGGGGCTTCGGACCCGGCGCGCACTCCCACCTCGGCGAGGGCCGCGACGGCCGGGCGCTGCGCTGGTGGAACGTCAAGCACCCGCGCGCCTACGCGGACCGGCTCGGCGCGGGGTTGACGCCCGCGGCGGGCCGTGAGGAGCTCGCGCCGCAGGAGGTCCGGCTCGAGCGCGTCATGCTCGGCGTCCGGCTCCGCGGTGGCCTGCCGCTCGCCGACGTCGGCCCCGCGGGCCGAGCGGCGGTGGCGGGCCTGGTCGCCGACGGGCTGCTCGACGCGCGGGCCGCGAGCGCGGGCAGTGCGGTCCTCACGCGCCGGGGGCGGCTCCTGGCCGACACGGTCGTCCGCGACCTCACGGGCTGAGCGTCCCGGGACGACGACGGGGTCGGTGCCCGTGGGCACCGACCCCGTCGGTCAGCGGGCGACCGCCCGCTCAGCGGCCGATCACTTGATGAAGCGGATGTTCACCGGGTAGCGGTACGCCTCGCCCTTGTTCGCGGCGACGCCGGCCATGATCATGAAGACCAGGGCGACGATGAACGCGACGTACAGGATCGAGCCGATCCCGAACGTGATCGCGGTGATGACGGCGAACGCGACGGCGGCGATCGTCAGCGTGATCTGAAAGTTGAGCGCCTCCTTGGACTGCTCCTCCACGAAGCGGCCCCGGTCCTTGTACATCAGCCAGATGACGAGGGGCGCGATGAAGCCGAGGATGATGCCGCCGAGGTGGGCGAACATCGCCCACTGGCGCTGCTCGGCGTCGGACAGCGGGACCTGCCCGGGCGGCGGGTAGCCCGTGCCCGGGTAGGGCGCGTAGCCGCCGGGCTGCTGGTACCCACCGGGCTGCTGCTGGTAGCCACCCGGCTGCTGCTGCTGCTGGTAGCCCGGCTGCTGGTAGCCGGGCGCCTGCTGGGGGCCACCGGGCTGCTGGTACCCGGGCTGCTGGTAGCCGCCGGGCTGGGTGCCGTAGGCGGGCGGGGGCGTGGCGCCCGCGGGCGGGCCGGCGGGCGTGCCCGCGGCACCGGGCGTACCGGGGAACTGGGGCTCGTCGGAGGGATTCGTCGTCATGTCGCTCTCACCAGCTTCGTCGTGTCGGGCTGACCGCAGCTGCCGGCCTCGTGGTCCCGGTCGGCGGTGCCGCCGGGGCCGAGCGGCGGTGCACCGGCTCGGTGCACCGAACACTAGCGAAGGCGCCGCCTCAGGGTGCGGTGACGAAGTCGATCAGCTCCTCCATGCGGCCGAGGAGGCTGGGCTCGAGGTCCCGGTAGTCGCGGACGCTGCGCAGGATGCGCTGCCACCCACGCGCGACGTCGGCCTGGTCGTCGGCCGGCCAGCCGAGCGTGCGCAGGATGCCGCGCTTCCACTCCGTGCCACGGTCGATGACGGGCCAGGCGTCGAGCCCGAGGCGCCCGGGGCGGACGGCCTGCCAGACGTCGACGTACGGGTGGCCGAGCACGAGCAGCGTGCCGGGAGCCGCGGCGCGCATGGCGTCCGCCGCGATGCGCGACTCCTTGCTGCCGGCCACGAGGTGGTCGACGAGCACGCCGAGGCGGCGCCCGGGCCCGGGCGCGAACTCCCGCACGGCGGCGGCGAGGTCGTCGACGCCGTCGAGGAGCTCGACGACGACGCCCTCGAGGCGCAGGTCGTCGCCCCACACCTTCTCGACGAGCTCCGCGTCGTGCTTGCCCTCGACCCAGATGCGGCCGCCGCGCGCCACGCGGGCGCGGGCGCCGTGCACGGCGACGGACCCGGACGCCGTGCGCGTCGGGCGCTGCGGGGCGGGGGCGGTGACGGGGGGCGTGAGCTCGACCGGCTCGCCGTCGACCCAGAAGCCGGGGCCGAGCGGGAAGGTGCGGGTGCGCCCTGCGCGGTCCTCCAGGACGACGACGTGCATCCCGCCGGACTTCTCGACGCGCACGACGGCGCCGACCCAGCCGGTCGTGACCTCCTCGACCACGAGCCCGACGTCGGCGGCGAGCGGCCGCGACGAGGGCTTGCGCCGGTGGTGGGGGCTGGTCGGCCCCTGGCCGGGGGTCGGTCCGGCGAGGACGTCGCGTCCGTAGCGGTCCATGGTCCTCCGTCGGCTCGTGGCTCGCGACGGTGGGCGCCGCGCGCGGGTAGGATTGGCACTCGGACCCTGAGAGTGCCACATGCGACGACGCCCGGCCGTGCCGGGTGTGCTGTGGGAGAGGAGGTGTCATGAGCGAGGACCGCAGGCTCGACGTGCTGCGCGCCATCGTCGAGGACTACGTCGAGACCCAGGAGCCGGTCGGCTCCCGCGTGCTCGTCGAGCGGCACAACCTCGGCGTGTCGCCGGCCACGATCCGCAACGACATGGCCGCCCTCGAGGACGCCGGGTACATCGCGCAGCCCCACACCTCGGCGGGCCGGGTGCCGACGGACAAGGGCTACCGCCTCTTCGTCGACCGGCTCTCGACCGTCAAGCCGCTGTCGGCCGCGGAGCGCCGCGCGATCCAGACGCTGCTCGAGGAGGCGGTGGACCTCGACGACGTCGTGGACCGCTCCGTGCGCCTGCTCGCGCAGCTGACCCAGCAGGTCGCCGTCGTGCAGTACCCCTCGCTGCGGCGCTCGGCGCTGCGGCACCTCGAGCTCGTCCCGGTGGGCCACGACCGGCTCCTCGTCGTGATCATCACGGACAACGGGCGCGTCGAGCAGCGCGTGCTGGACCTCGGCGAACCGGTCGCGGAGCGCGTCGTCACCGAGCTGCGCGCGCGGCTCAACGCCACGGTGGCGGGCCGCCGGCTCGTGGACCTCGCGGAGCCGCTCGACCGCATGACCCAGGCGTTCGCCGTCGCCGACCGGCCGATCGTGCTCCGCGTGATCAAGGTCGTCGAGGACACCCTGGCCGAGGCGACGGAGGAGCGCATCGTCATGGCGGGCGCGGCGAACCTCGCGCGCAGCGGCACGGACTTCCCGCACACCATCCGGCCCGTGCTCGAGGCGCTGGAGGAGCAGGTGGTGCTGCTGCGCCTGCTCACGGACATGGCCGAGGACGCCGCGCCCGTGTCGGTGCGGATCGGCAGCGAGAACCAGCACGCCGGACTGGCGGAGACCTCCATCGTCGCCGCGGGGTACGGTGCGGACGGCGATCCGGTCGCGCGCATCGGCTCGCTGGGACCCACGCGCATGGACTACGCGGGCACGATCGCCGCGGTCCGGGCCGTCGCGCGGTACCTGTCCCGGATCCTCGCCCCCTGAGCCCCGGCGCACCGCCTCGGCCCGACCGGCCGCGGCCGCCCCAGACCCGTCCGACCGCCGCCCGACACCGGACCCCCCGGTCCAGAGAGTGACACGTGAGCAGCAACTACTACGAGGTCCTCGGCGTCAGCCGCGACGCGACGCAGGACGAGATCAAGAAGGCGTACCGCCGGCTGGCGCGTGAGCTGCACCCGGACGTCGCGACCGGTGAGGGTGCGGAGGACCGCTTCAAGGACGTCTCGCGCGCCTACGAGGTGCTCTCCAACCCCGAGAAGCGCCAGATGTACGACCGCGGCGTGGACCCGACCGCTCCCGGCGGCGGCGGCGGCGCGAACTTCGGCGCCGGCTTCGGCTTCCAGGACATCTTCGAGACGTTCTTCGGTGCCGCCCAGGGCGCGTCGGCGCAGCGCGGTCCGGTGCCGCGCGCCCGGCGCGGGCAGGACGCGCTGGTCCGCCTCGACATCGACCTCGCCGAGGCCGCCTTCGGCGTCCACCGCGAGGTGCCCGTCGACACCGCGGTCCTGTGCGGCACCTGCCAGGGCTCGTGCTGCCGCCCCGGCACCTCGCCCCGCACCTGCGACGTCTGCGGTGGCCGTGGCGTCGTGCAGCGGGTCGCCCGCTCCTTCCTCGGCCAGGTCATGACCTCGAGCCCGTGCGCGGCCTGCCACGGCTTCGGCACGGTCATCCCCGAGCCGTGCCCGGAGTGCTCGGGCGAGGGGCGCGTCCGCAGCCGCCGCACCCTGTCGGTGGACGTGCCGGCCGGGGTGGACACCGGCACCCGCATCAAGCTCACGGGTCAGGGCGAGGTCGGTCCCGCGGGCGGCCCGCCCGGCGACGTCTACCTCGAGGTGCGCGAGCGCAACCACGAGACGTTCGTGCGCCGCGGCGACGACCTGCACTGCACGCTCGAGATCCCGATGACGGCCGCGGCGCTCGGGACGGTGGTCGAGCTCGAGACGCTCGACGGCCCCCGCGAGATCGACATCCGGCCGGGCACGCAGCCGGGCGACGTCGTCGTCGAGCGGGGCCTGGGGATCGGCCACCTGCACGTGGGAGGCCGCGGCGACCTCAACGTCCACGTCGACGTGCAGGTGCCCACGACGCTGGACGACGAGCAGGCCGAGCTCCTGCGCCGGCTGGCGGAGCTGCGCGGCGAGGCCCGTCCGGCGTCCCGCGTCGCCCCTGCCCACCCCGGCGTCTTCTCCAAGCTGCGCGACAAGCTCGCGGGCCGCTGACGTGAGCGTCCGGTGAGCGCCCCGGTCTTCCTCGCGGAGCCGGGGCAGCTGTCCGGTGCGGCACCGGGCGGCGCGTACGTCCTGCAGGGCGGCGAGGCGCGGCATGCCGGGGTCGTGCAACGTCGCCGCGCGGGCGAGCGTGTCGACGTCGCCGACGGCGCCGGCGTGCGGCTGCGGTGCGAGATCGCCGCGGTCGAGCCGGGTCGCCTCACGCTCACGGTGGTCGACGTCGTCGTGGAGCCGCAGGCCTCGCCCCGCCTCGTCCTGGTGCAGGCGCTCGCCAAGGGCGACCGCGACGAGCTCGCGATCGAGGCGGCGACCGAGGTCGGCGTGGACGAGGTCGTCCCCTGGCAGGCCGCCCGCTCGATCGTGGTGTGGCGCGGCGAGCGCGCCGCGAAGAGCCGCGCGAAGTGGCGCGCCACGGTGCGCGAGGCGACCAAGCAGTCCCGCCGGGCGCACGTGCCGGCCGTCGCCGAGCCCGTGGACACCGCGGGGCTCGCTGCACGCGCCGCCGCCGTCGTCGCGGCGGGCGGCGTCGCGCTCGTCCTGCACGAGGAGGCGAGCGTCCCGCTCACCGAGGTGCCGCTGCCCGACGGCGGTCCGGGCGGTGCCGCCGGGGCGGAGGTGCTCGTCGTCGTCGGCCCGGAGGGCGGCATCTCGGCCGAGGAGGTCGAGCGCCTCGAGGCCGCCGGCGCGACCGCGGTGCGGCTCGGGCCGCACGTGCTCCGGACGTCGACGGCGGGGCCGGTCGCCCTCGCCCTCCTCGCCGCACGCACGGGCCGGTGGGGCTGACCCGCGAGCCTGCGTTCACCGTCCGCTAGCCGACGGTGAACGTCACCTCGACGCGGTTGTCGGACGCGCCCGCGCCCTCGGTCTCGGTCTCGGACATCGACGCCTCCCAGACCTGGAGCGTCCACGTGCCCGGGTCGAGGTCCAGCTCGATGCTCCACGGCCCGATCTCGCCGTTGGCCCCGGCCTCGGTCCAGCCCTCGACGACGACGTCCTCGGTGCCCGCGGCCACGACCCGGTAGCTCAACGTCGCCTCGTACGCGGTGCCCTCGCCGGTCGCCGTCACGGGCGAGGTGACCTGCTGGCCGGCGAGCGGTGCCGTGATCGAGTTCGGGCCGTTGACAGCGGGTGCCGCCGCCGGCTCCTCGGTGGGGGCGCTCGTCGCCGCCGGAGAGGTGGTCGCGGACGCGCTCGGTGAGGGGGTCGCCGACGACGAGGCGGTCGGGGACGCGCTCGGTGAGCCGCTCGTGGCGGGCTCCTCGGTGCCGGTCTGGCAGGCCGCCGCGGCGCCGGTGACCAGGCCGGTCACGGCGAGGGCCAGCGCGGTGCGCCGGAGCGCCGTCGTGCGTCGTACCGCGACTCGTGACGCGGCGGGCGATGCGGTCGAGCGGGTCACGTGGGCTCCGTCCGTCGGGTGGGTGCCATGGTGGCAGGCGCCGCCGCCAGCGCGCGCCAGGCGCCGCGGCTAGCCTGTCGGCATGTCGCGCTCACCCAGCACCCCGGCGCCCGGTCGCGCCGACGACTGCCTGTTCTGCCGCATCGTCGCGGGGGAGGTCCCGGCCACCGTCGTCGCCTCCGACGAGCACGCCGTCGCGTTCCGCGACCTGGACCCGCAGGCCCCCGTGCACGTGCTGGTCGTCCCGCGCGAGCACCACCCCGACGTCGTGCGCCTCGCGGCGGCGTCACCGGAGCTGCTCGCGGCGGTGGTGCGCCTCGCCGAGGAGGTGGCCGAGGCCGAGGCGGGCGGGCAGTTCCGCCTCGTCTTCAACACCGGCCCGCACGCCGGCCAGTCGGTGTACCACGTGCACGGCCACGTGCTCGGCGGGACGCAGCTCGGGTGGTCCCCGGGCTGATCGTCCGGCCGCCGTCCGGGTGGGTGCGCCGGTACGATGGGTGAGCGCCGTCACCCGGCGCGCAGCCTTCGCCCGACCACGTCGCACGACCACGCGACACGACGACCTCCCGAGGAGACGCGGCCCCCGGCCGACCCATGTCAGACACATCTGCGCGACGCCTGCACGGCGCAGGCGGCGGCGACGTCGAGCACCGCATCGTCGTGCCGTCCCACCTTCCGGCGGTAGCCCTCCTGGGAACGGGGGACGAGGTCCTGCGTGCGGTGGAGGCCGGGTTCCCGGGCGTGCGGATCCACGCGCGCGGCGACCAGATCACGCTCCAGGGCCCCCCGGGTGATGTCGCCCTGGTCTCGCGCCTGCTGGACGAGCTGCTCGAGGTGGCCGCGAGCGGGACCGAGCTCAGCGGCGACGTCGTCGCGCGCTCCGTGCGCATGCTCACGGCCGCGACGGCCGCCCGGCCCGCCGAGGTGCTCACGCAGAACGTCCTGTCCAACCGTGGCCGCACCATCCGGCCCAAGACGGTCGGTCAGAAGGCCTACGTCGACGCGATCGACCGCCACACCATCACGTTCGGGATCGGCCCGGCGGGCACCGGGAAGACCTACCTCGCGATGGCCAAGGCCGTCCAGGCCCTGCAGGCCAAGCAGGTCAACCGCATCGTCCTGACGCGGCCGGCGGTCGAGGCCGGGGAGCGGCTCGGCTTCCTGCCCGGCTCGCTCAGCGAGAAGATCGACCCCTACCTGCGGCCCCTGTACGACGCGCTCCACGACATGGTGGACCCGGACTCGATCCCGCGGCTCATGGAGGCCGGCACGGTCGAGGTCGCGCCGCTCGCCTACATGCGCGGGCGCACGCTCAACGACGCGTTCATCATCCTCGACGAGGCCCAGAACACCTCCACCGAGCAGATGAAGATGTTCCTCACCCGCCTCGGGTTCGGCGCCAAGATGGTCGTGACCGGGGACGTCACCCAGGTCGACCTGCCGGGCGGGACGACGTCCGGCCTGCGCGTCGTGGAGGACATCCTCAGCGGCGTCGACGATGTCGAGTTCTGCCGGCTGACCTCGGAGGACGTCGTCCGGCACCGCCTCGTCGGCTCGATCATCGACGCCTACGCGGCGTGGGACGCGGACCGCGCGCCCGCGCACGACCACCGGGCCGACGGCAGGAGCGGGCGCCGGTGAGCATCGAGGTCAACAACGAGTCCGGCGTCCCCGTCGACGAGGCGGAGTTCGCGGCGCTCGGGCGTCACGTGCTCGACGCGATGCACGTGCACCCCCAGACGGACCTGTCGATCATGCTGGTCGGCACGGAGGTCATGTCCGAGCTCCACGTGCAGTGGATGGACGAGCCCGGACCCACCGACGTCCTGTCGTTCCCGATGGACGAGCTGCGCCCGGGCCAGGACGGCGAGCCGTCGCCGCCCGGGTTGCTGGGCGACGTCGTCCTGTGCCCGGAGGTCGCCGCGCGCCAGGCGCGCGACGCGGGGCACTCCACGACCGAGGAGCTGCTGCTCCTGACGACGCACGGCATCCTGCACCTGCTCGGCTACGACCACGCCGAGCCGGAGGAGGAGAAGGAGATGTTCGCGCTCCAGCGCCAGCTCCTCCTGACCTTCCTCGCCACGCGATGAGCGGTGCTCCTGCGGGGGTGCTGCTGGTCGTCGCCGCCCTCCTCGTGCTGCCCGCGGTGATGCTGTCCGCCGGCGAGACCGCGCTGCTGCGCGTGAGCCGCACGGCGCTGGCCGAGCTCGCGGCGTCGGACGCGCCGGTCGGTCGACGCCTGCAGCGCGTCGCCGACGACCAGCACAGCACGGCGTCGGCGGCCGCGTTCGTGCGGGTGCTCTGCGAGGCCCTGGCCGCCGTGGCGGCGACCCTCGGCCTGGCCGCGACCGGTCTGCGGTGGTGGCAGGTCCTGGCGCTCGCCGCCGTCGTCGTCGCCGCCGTCGCGGTGGTCGTGGTGCGGCACGTCCCGCGGACGCTCGGGCGCCGCCACCCGGTGGGGACGCTGCGCCTGACGGCGGGCTGGCTCGTCGGCGCGCGCGTGCTCACGACGCCGCTCGGGTCGGCGGGCGCGGGCATCTCCGAGCAGCACGAGCTCACGGACGACGAGCTGCGCGACATGGTCGACCGGGTCAGCGAGTCGGAGCACATGCAGGACGAGGAGCGGGAGATGTTCCGCTCCGTCCTCGAGCTCGGCGACACCATCACGCGCGCCGTGATGGTGCCCCGCACGGACATGATCACGCTGCCGAGCGGGACGCCGCTGCGCAAGGCCATGTCGCTGTTCCTGCGCTCGGGCTACTCGCGCGTGCCGGTCGTGGGCGAGTCGGTCGACGACGTGCTCGGCGTCCTCTACCTCAAGGACGTCGTGCGGCACCGCCACCTGCACGAGGGCTCCGACGAGGAGCCCGTCGACGGGCTGCTGCGGCCGCCGGTCTTCGTGCCCGAGTCCAAGCCGGTGGACGACCTGCTGCGCGAGATGCAGCGCGGCGCCTTCCACATGGCCATGGTCGTGGACGAGTTCGGCGGCATCGCCGGCCTCGTGACGATCGAGGACGCCCTCGAGGAGATCGTGGGCGAGCTCACCGACGAGCACGACCGCTCGCCCGTCGACGTCGAGGACCTGGGCGACGGCGCGTACCGCGTGCCCTCCCGCCTGCCCGTCGACGAGCTGGGCGAGCTGTTCGACCTCGAGCTCGAGGACGACGACGTCGACAGCGCGGGCGGCCTGCTCGCGAAGGCACTGGGCAAGGTGCCCCTGGCAGGGTCGAGCGCCGTCGTCGGCGGGCTCGAGCTGAGCGCGGACCGCGTGGAGGGACGCCGCAAGCAGGTGGCTACGCTCGTGGTGCGCCGCGCGCCCCTCGACAGCCAGGACGAGGTGCCGGACGCACCACCGACGCAGGGAGCTCCACGATGACCCGCCCGACCACCGACGACGGCACCTTCCGGTCCGGCTTCGTCTGCATCGTCGGGCGGCCGAACGCCGGCAAGTCGACGCTGACCAACGCGATCGTGGGGCAGAAGGTCGCGATCACCTCCGGGCGGCCGCAGACCACCCGGCACGTGATCCGGGGCATCGTCCACCGCCCCGACGCGCAGGTGGTCCTCGTCGACACACCGGGGCTGCACCGCCCGCGCACGCTGCTGGGCGAGCGGCTCAACGACCTGGTCAAGAACACGCTCGGCGAGGTCGACGTCGTGGTCTTCTGCCTGCCGGCGGACCAGCGTGTGGGCCCGGGGGACCGGTGGATCGCCCAGCAGCTCACCGAGCTCGCGTCCGGACCGCACTCGACCCCCGTCGTGGCCGTGGCCACCAAGGCGGACACCGTGCCCAAGGGCCGGCTCGCCGAGCACCTCATGGCGGTGGCGGCCCTGGGGGAGTGGGCCGACGTCGTGCCCGTCAGCGCCGTCGAGGGGTACCAGGTCGACACGCTCGTCGACGTCCTCGTGAGCCACCTCGAGCCGGGACCGGCGCTCTACCCGGACGGTGAGCTCACCGACGAGCCGGAGGCCGTCATGGTCGCCGAGCTGGTGCGGGAGGCGGCGCTCGAGGGCGTGCGCGACGAGCTGCCGCACTCGCTCGCCGTCGTCGTGGACGAGATCCAGCCGCGGGAGGGGCGCGACGGCTCGGACGGCAGGCCGCCCCTGCTCGACGTGCGCGTCGAGCTCTTCGTCGAGCGCGACAGCCAGAAGGCGATCATCATCGGCAAGGGCGGCGCCCGGCTGCGCGACGTGGGCTCGACG
Source organism: Actinotalea sp. JY-7885 (assembly GCF_014525465.1). Lineage (NCBI taxonomy): Bacteria > Bacillati > Actinomycetota > Actinomycetes > Micrococcales > Cellulomonadaceae > Actinotalea > Actinotalea sp. JY-7885. The sequence goes on from NZ_JACEXH010000023.1 coordinate 17,454, forward strand.
GCCCGGCGCGGCATCGAGGCGCTCCTGGGGGCCCGGGTCTACCTGGACCTGCACGTCAAGGTCGCCAAGGACTGGCAGCGGGACCCCAAGCAGCTGCGCCGCCTCGGGTTCTGACGGGCGCGGCGCGGGCTCGGCCCGTCCGTCCCAGCCCGACGGCGCGGCTAGACTCCGCGGCGTGCGATACCGGATCGCGCTCTCGAGCGCCGTGGCAGTCGTGGCGCTCGGCATCGTCGGCACCGTCTCCGGTCCGGACTGGGACCCCGTTCCCCTCACCGAGACGATCGAGGTCGAGTCGGCCGACACCGCCATCGGGGGCGTCGAGGGCGCGGACGCGGTCGGCACCTACGAGGTCGCGACCTCGGTGGTGACCGTCGAGCTCGCGGGCGCCGTGGTCGAGGCCCAGATCAGCGAGCCCGTGGGTGCGCAGGGCGAGCGCCCGGGCGTGGTCTTCGTCCACGGCGCGGGGACGGGCAAGTTCGACGTCGCGTTCACGCAGCAGGCGCAGGCCCTCGCGAGCGCGGGCATCGTCGCGATGGTGCCGAACAAGCGGCTCGACACGTACACGACGCGCACGCGCGACTACAACGCGATGGCCAGCGACTACCTGCGCAGCGTCGAGCTGCTGCGCGGTCTGCCGGGCGTGGACAGCGACCGCGTCGGGGTCTACGGCGAGAGCGAGGGCAGCTGGATCGTGCCCGTCATGGCGGCGGACAACCCGTCGGTGGCGTTCGTCGTGCTCGTCGCCGCCCCCGTGGTGCCGCCGCGCCAGCAGGCGGCCTTCGCGGTCGACTCCTACCTGCGCAACACGGGCGTGCCGGAGGAGGTGCTCCGCGCCGTCCCGCGCGTGGTCGGCATGGAGTTCCCGGGCGGGGGCTTCGAGTACGGCAACTTCGAGGTGCGACCCTTCCAGCAGCGCATGCGTCAGCCCGTGCTGCTCGTCTACGGGACGGGGGACGCCGCGATGCCCACCGTGCAGGGCGCGCTCGAGCTGGTCGAGGACCTCTCGATGGCGGCCAACCCCGACTGGACCGTGCGGTACTACGAGGACGCCAACCACGGCATCAAGATCGGCGCCACGCTGGTCCCCGAGTTCGCCCGGGACCTCGTCGACTGGGTGCAGGGACTGCCCGAGACCGGCGACGCGGAGCCCCGGGTGGCGGGCGCGGAGCCGTACCAGCGTTTCCGCGCCGACCCCGTCGAGCGCCCCCGCTGGTTCGCCGAGGGTGACCTCGTCGTCGCGGCTCTCGGCGCCTGCGCCGTGGCGCTCCTCGTGGGCCCGGTCCTGTGGGTGGTCCGCCGGCTGCGCGGGCGTCGCCAGCGCGCGCTGGGGCGGGGGATCCTCGCCCCGCTCGTCACGATGGCGGCGGGTGCGGCGCTCACGCTCGTGACCCTGGTGGCCTATCTCATGTCCGTCGCGCACCTGGCCCAGAACTACCTCACGAACCCCGTGCTCGTGCAGGGCGGCTGGCTCGCGGTGCGGCTGCTCGGGGTGGTCGCCGTCGTCGCCGGGGTCGTCCTGGTGTACCGCGTCCTGGACGCGCGGCGCCCCGGCGCGGAGCCGGCCGCGCGGACCGTCACTGGGGAGTGGACCCTGGCGACGGGGGTCGCCGGGTCCGCCGTGCTGCTGCTGATGCTCGCCTACTGGGGCGTCTTCCCACCGACATGATCACGTCGGCCATCCGGGTGCCCGCGGCGCTCGGTTGACCGCTACGGTTCTCCCGGGGCGGCTTCGCCGGGCCCCGGACACCGGAGGGGTTCACGACGATGACCGACGCACAGGGATTCACCGCCGCACAGGCAGCGGACCCGACCACGCCCGGGCAGACGCTCGCCGACATCGCGGCGCAGCGGCCTGACCTGCGGCCCGCCGTGGCGGCCAACCCGGCCACGTACCCCGGCCTGCTCGAGTGGCTCTCGGCCCTCGGCGACCCGGCCGTCGACGCCGCGCTCGCCGCCCGTGGCACGGCCGGGCGGCCGCCCGCCGCC
>NZ_JACEXH010000232.1:0-4165 GCF_014525465.1 Actinotalea sp. JY-7885
CGAGCGACGCCGCCCGGCCGCGGGCGCCCGGGACGCCGGCGTCGGCCAGCGCGCGTGCGACGTCGTCGACGGCACCCGGCGGCGCGGTCACCACGAGCCGGTCCAGCGGGAGCGCGCCGAGGAGCGCGCGGGCCGCGTGGACCACGAGCGGGACGCCCCCTAGGGGCACCAGGGCCTTGGGTCGGTCGCTGCCGAGGCGGGTGCCGCTCCCGGCAGCCGTGAGGATCGCGACCGTGCGCACGGGTCCGTGCGCCTCAGGAGGCGAGGACCTCGTCGAGGATGGCCTCGGCCTTCTCCTCCTCGGTGTGCTCCGCGAGCGCGAGCTCCGAGACGAGGATCTGACGGGCCTTGGCCAGCATGCGCTTCTCGCCGGCGGACAGGCCGCGGTCGGCGTCGCGGCGCGAGAGGTCGCGGACCACCTCGGCGACCTTGATGACGTCACCCGAGGCGAGCTTCTCGAGGTTGGCCTTGTAACGGCGCGACCAGTTGGTCGGCTCCTCGGTGTACGGCGCCCGCAGGACGTCGAACACGCGCTCGAGGCCCTCCTGGCCGACGACGTCGCGGACACCGACCAGGTCGACGTTCTCCGCCGGCACCTCGATCGTGAGGTCGCCCTGGGCGACCTTGAGCTTGAGGTAGAGCTTGGCCTCACCGCGGATGGTGCGGGTCTTGATCTCCTCGATCAGTGCGGCCCCGTGGTGCGGATAGACAACAGTCTCGCCTACGGTGAAGGTCATGTGGAGGGGTCCCCTTTCGCGGAACCCCACCTTACCATGGCTTTCGCCTGCCCGGATGGGCCGCGCGGACCGTTTTCGCAGGTCAGGGGCCGGTAGCGCGGCCGCGCGCCAGCCGGGAGCGCCCCTGACGATAGGCTGGCGGCCCGCACGTGCCGTCGTCACGCCCGCCGTCTTGCCCCAGGAGCCACGAGTGACCAGCCGCCCCCGTCACGCCGTCGTCACGGCCGCCGCCTCGGTCGCCTCCGTGACCCTCGCGCTGACCCTGAGCGCCTGCTCGGCGACCAACCCGATCACGACGCAGGACGACTACGCGGCGTCCGACGGCGTGATGGCGCAGGTCGGCGACCTGCGCGCCGGCAACCTCGTGATCCTGACCACCGGTGACGGCGAGCCCGGCGCCCTCGTGGGCGCGGTGACCAACGACGGCGACGACGCCGAGGTGACGTTCGCGCTCGACGGCGAGGAGATCGCCTCGTTCGAGGTCCGCTCCCGCGAGACCGTCCTGCTGAACCAGGACGGCGAGGAGGTCGAGATCGCCGCGGTCGACGCCGCCCCGGGCACGTTCGCCCGGCTCATGATGGCGTCGGACGTCAGCGGCAGCACGACGGTCAACGTGCCCGTCCTGGACGGCACGCTGCCCGAGTACGCGGACCACGTCCCCGACGCCGAGTAGCCCGCTCCCCGCTGACCGACCGGCGTCAGCCGAAGCGACCCGAGATGTAGTCCTCCGTCGCCTGCTGCGCCGGCGTGGAGAACATCGTGCTGGTGTCGTCCATCTCGACGAGCCGGCCCGGCTTGCCCGTGCCCTCGATCGTGAAGAAGGCCGTCCGGTCGCTCACGCGGGCGGCCTGCTGCATGTTGTGGGTCACGATCACGATCGTGTAGTCGTCCTTGAGCTCGGCCATGAGGTCCTCGATCGCGAGCGTCGAGATCGGGTCGAGCGCCGAGCACGGCTCGTCCATGAGCAGCACCTGCGGCTTCACCGCGATGGCGCGGGCGATGCAGAGCCGCTGCTGCTGGCCGCCGGAGAGCGAGGAGCCGGGGCGCCCGAGCCGGTCCTTGACCTCGTTCCACAGGTTCGCGCCCCGCAGCGACGACTCGACCAGGTCGGTCGCGTCGCCCTTGGAGATCCTCCGGTTGTTCAGGCGCACCCCGGCCAGCACGTTCTCGGCGATCGACATCGTCGGGAACGGGTTGGGCCGCTGGAAGACCATGCCGACCTGGCGGCGCACCGCGACGGGGTCGACGTCACGCCCGTACAGGTCGACGTCGTCCATGAGGACGCTGCCCTCGACGCGCGCCCCCGGCAGCACCTCGTGCATGCGGTTGAGCGTGCGCAGGAACGTCGACTTCCCGCACCCCGACGGACCGATCAGGGCGGTGATCGAGCGGGGTTCGATGGTCATCGTGACGCCCTCGACCGCCTTGAAGCTGCCGTAGTAGACGTCGAGGTCCTTGATGTCGATGCGCTGTGCCACGAGGGCGTCCTTCCGGGTCAGCGGGCGGCCCGCGGCGCGAAGTACCGCGCGACGAGGCGGGCCAGCAGGTTGATGGCCATGACGATGAGGATGAGGGTGAGCGCGGCGGCCCAGGCCCGGTCGATGTTGACCGTGGCGATGCAGTCGGTCGCGCCCTCGGCGCACGGCACCAGGCCCTGCGCGTACTGGCGGAAGACGTACACCGGCAGCGTCATCATCCGGCCCTCGAAGACGTTGGCGTTGATGGAGTCGATGACGCCGACGGTGACCAGGAGCGGCGCCGTCTCGCCGATGACGCGCGCGACGGCGAGCATGACGCCCGTGACGAGCCCGCCGGCCGCGGTCCGCAGGACGACCTTGACGATCGTGAGCCACTGGGGGACGCCGAGGGCGTAGGACGCCTCGCGCAGCTCGTGGGGCACGAGCCGCAGCATCTCCTCCGACGAGCGCACGACCACCGGGATCATGAGCACCGAGAGCGCGACCGAGCCGACCAGGCCGAAGCGCACGCCCGGCCCGAAGATCACCGCGAAGAGCGCGTACGCGAACAGGCCGGCGACGATCGACGGGATGCCCGTCATCACGTCGACGAAGAAGGTCACGGCGCGGGCGAGCGGCCCGCGCCCGTACTCGACGAGGTAGACCGCGGTCATGATGCCGATCGGCACCGAGATGAGCGCTGCCACGCCGGTGATCAGGACCGTGCCGAGGATCGCGTGGTAGATGCCGCCCGCGTCCATGCCGCCGTGGACGCCGCGCATCGAGACCGACAGGAAGTACGGCGAGAGGCGCCCGATCCCGTTGCTCACCACCGTCCACGCGAGGGACAGCAGCGGGACCAGCGCGATCGCGAACGCGAGCCCGACCACCACGGTCATCGTGCGGTCGGTCAGGCGACGGCGCGGGTCCGCGGTGGTGAGCAGCTGACGCGTGGTCGGGGTGCCGGCGGCGGTGGGCGTCGGCGTGGTGGTGGCCATCAGTTCGCTCCGGAGAAGTCCTTGCGCCGGGAGACGACCCAGCGCGCGGCCATGTTGACGACCAGGGTGATGACGAACAGCGCCAGGCCCGTGGCGATGAGCGCGCTGACGCCCAGCGGGTTGGCCTCGGGGAACTGGTTCGCGATGTTCGCCGCGATGGTCTGGTGCTGCCCCGCCTGCAGGAGGTGCAGCGAGTACGTGAACCCGGGCGAGAGGATCATGAGCACGGCCATCGTCTCGCCGAGGGCGCGCCCGAGCCCGAGCATCGCGGCGCTGATGATCCCGGAGCGACCGAACGGCAGGACCGCCATCCGGATCATCTCCCAGCGGGTCGCACCCATCGCCAGCGCCGCCTCCTCGTGCAGGCGGGGCGTCTGGAGGAAGACCTCGCGGGACACGGCCGTGATGATGGGAAGGATCATGACGGCGAGCACGACGCCCACGGTCATGAGCGTGCGCGGCGGGTTGCTCGCGGGCCCGGTGAACAGCGGGATGAAGCCGAGCGTGCTCGCGAGCCAGTCCCAGACGGGGTGCAGGCGCGGCGCGAGCCACACGATGCCCCACAGGCCGTAGACGACGGACGGGACCGCGGCGAGCAGGTCCACGACGTACCCGAGGCCCGCCGCGAGGCGCCGCGGCGCGTAGTGCGACGTGAAGAGCGCGATGCCCACCGCGAGCGGCACCGCGATGACCAGCGCCACGACGGCCGCCAGCACGGTGCCGAAGAGCAGGGGCCCGACGAAGCCGAGGAGCGAGGTGTCCTGCGGGAACCACTGGATGCCCTCGCTCAGCTCCTGCGGGCTGGCCGTCAGCGCGGGCCAGGCGCGGAGCACGAGGAAGCCGGCGACCGCGGCCAGCACCACGAGGATCGTCGCGCCGGCGCCGGTCGCCGCCCGGGCGAACAGCCGCCCGGCGAGGTCCCGGTGGCGCCGCCGCTCGAGGGTGGACGGCGCACGGGCCGGCCGACCGGCCG
>NZ_JACEXH010000233.1:0-4065 GCF_014525465.1 Actinotalea sp. JY-7885
CAGCCGGCGCGCTGCCCGCTGCCCCGCCGCTCGTCGTGCGGCGCGCGGGACCCGTCGCGCCACCGCGGCCGCCCGTCGCGCCGTAGGCGCTGCGACGCGTGGGGCCGCTCTGCCCGGAGGGTCGGGACGAGCCGCGCGAGGGGGGAGTGCTGGCCGGTGCCACAGTGAGCCTTCCGGTGGACGACATGGACGACGGGTGGCCGCGCGGGGCGCGCACCACCCGCAGACGGGGGGAGCCAGGCTCAGGGTAGGGACACCTGACGCTCGTGGCTCCTCTCAGTATGGGCACGCGCTCGTGAAGAGGTTGTGAGCGACCGGTCATCGCGACGCGAGAGGAGCGCGGTGGTCCGCTGTCCGGCCCGCGGGGCCGGCCCGGCTGCGGGCGGGAGACGCCCCGTCCGCCCGGGGTTTGCCAGATCGCCCGCCCGCACCTACTGTCTCCGATGTATCAGTTCGATACATCGGAGAGCTTCATCGGCCCGGCACGAGGTCGCGACGACGCCGCCTCGGGCGGGGATGAGCACAGGGGAGGTCCAGTGAGCAGTCGTTCCGGCGTGCTCGAGCTGGCCATCCTCGGCCTGCTCCAGGAGACACCGATGCACGGGTACGAGCTGCGCAAGCGGCTCAACGTGCTGCTCGGCTCGTTCCGGGCCCTGTCCTACGGGTCGCTGTACCCGTGCCTCAAGGGCCTCGTCGCGCGCGGGCTGATCGCGGGCACCGACGCGTCGCAGACCCCGCCGCCCCACGCCCTCAGCGGCAAGCGGGCGCGGATCGTCTACGAGCTCACGGCCGACGGCAAGGAGCACCTCGCGAAGATGCTCGCGAGCTCCGGCCCGACGACGTGGGAGGACGAGCACTTCGACGTCCGCTTCGCGCTCTTCGCGCAGACGGATGCCGAGACCCGGCTCCGGATCCTCGAGGGACGCCGCACGCGGCTGACCGAGCGGCTGGACAACGTCCGCCAGTCGGCGCTGCGCACACGCGAGCGTCTCGACGAGTACACGCTCGAGCTCCAGCGCCACGGCCTGGAGCAGGTCGAGCGCGAGGTGCGCTGGCTGGACGGACTGATCGACAACGAGCGCGGCAACCGCCGCGGGACCACCGAGGGGGACGGCCGTCCGGCCGGACCCGCCACCGTCGACGGCGCCTCCGCGCCCCGGCACTGAGAGAGAACCGAGGAGCGAGGATGACTTCGATCCGCGTCGCCATCGTGGGCGTCGGCAACTGCGCCGCGTCGCTGGTACAGGGCGTCCACTACTACGCGGACGCCGACCCGCAGAGCAAGGTCCCGGGCCTGATGCACGTGCAGTTCGGCCCGTACCACATCTCGGACATCGAGTTCGTGGCGGCGTTCGACGTCGACGCGAAGAAGGTCGGGTTCGACCTCTCCGAGGCCATCGGCGCCAGCGAGAACAACACCATCAAGATCGCCGACGTCCCGCCGCTCGGCGTGACGGTCCAGCGCGGTCACACGCTCGACGGCCTCGGCAAGTACTACTCCGAGACCATCGAGGAGTCGGACGCCGAGGCGGTCGACATCGTCGCCGCCCTGCGCGAGACGCAGGCCGACGTCCTCGTCTGCTACCTGCCCGTCGGCTCCGAGCGTGCGGCGAAGTTCTACGCCCAGTGCGCGATCGACGCGGGCGTCGCCTTCGTCAACGCCCTGCCCGTGTTCATCGCGTCCGACCCCGAGTGGGCCGCGAAGTTCGAGGAGGCCGGCGTGCCGATCGTCGGCGACGACATCAAGTCGCAGGTCGGCGCGACGATCACGCACCGCGTGCTCGCGAAGCTGTTCGAGGACCGCGGCGTCGTGCTCGACCGCACGTACCAGCTGAACGTCGGCGGCAACATGGACTTCAAGAACATGCTCGAGCGCGAGCGCCTGGAGTCCAAGAAGCTCTCGAAGACGCAGGCCGTGACGTCGAACATCGACGACGGCCCGCTCGCGGGCAAGAAGGAGGACCGCAACGTCCACATCGGCCCGTCGGACTACGTCGCGTGGCTCGACGACCGCAAGTGGGCGTACGTGCGCCTCGAGGGCCGCGCCTTCGGCGAGGTGCCCCTGAACCTCGAGTACAAGCTCGAGGTCTGGGACTCCCCGAACTCGGCCGGCATCATCATCGACGCGCTCCGCGCGGCGAAGATCGCCAAGGACCGTGGCATCGGCGGCCCCATCGTGTCCGCGTCGACGTACTTCATGAAGTCGCCGCCGGTCCAGATGGAGGACACCGCGGGGCGTGCGCGTCTCGAGGCGTTCATCGCCGGCGACATCGAGCGCTGAGCACCAGCACCACCTGAGCGGACCTGATCCGCTCGCCCGAGGGCCCCGGACGCACCCGTCCGGGGCCCTCGGCGCATCCCCACCCGCCGCCACGGGCCACGGCCGCCGCCACCCGCCGCCGCCACCGCCACCGGCCGCCCACCACCGGCCGCCGCCACCCCGCCACGCCTCCGGCTCACCTGCCCGCCGGAAGGTTGTGCGCACCATCCGGGCGCAACCCTCCGTCGGCTTCGCCCGGCACCGAACTGGCACCGCGCACGACGGCGGACCACCCTGGCGCCCCTCACCCGACGCCCCGGCGAGCCGAACCGCCGCCGTCGGACGTCGGCCGGAGGGTTATGGGCGCTATACGGGCATGACCCTCCGTCGGGGCGGCGCTACGGCGCGACGGCGGCGCGGGTCGGGTGCCCGGGCGTCGTCCGTCTGGTCACCCCGCCCGCCCGTCGTCCACAAGCGTGTGGTCGTCCACAGGCGACGCCGGGTGGCTGGTCGAGAGGACCGGGGAGGCGCGAGCATCGCGCGCATGCGACTCGACCTCGGCCTCGTGGGGCAGCTCACCGCGCCGCAGGCCGGCGTCGCGACGCGGGCCCAGCTGCGCGAGGCCGGCGCGGACGACTCGTGGATCACCCGCCAGCTCGAGCACGGGCGGTGGCAGCGCCTGCACCGCGGGGTGCTGGTGACGCACTCGGGCCCGGTGCCCTGGCGCGCGAGGGCCTGGGGCGCGCTGCTCTACGCCGGGCGCGGCGCCGTGCTGAGCCACGAGGCGGCCGCGTTCCTCCAGGACGTCACCGTCCAGCCACCCCGCACGGTCGCCGTGACCGTGCCCGGTGAGCGGCGTGTGATGCCGAGCGCCGGGCTCACCGTGCACCGCCGGACGCCCGTGCCGCCGTCGGCGGGCCGGCCGCGCCGCACCTGGCGGGGCGAGACGGTGGTCGACCTGGTCGCCGACGCCCGCACGGAGGACGACGCGATGGCTCGCGTGTGCGACGCCGTCCGGGCCGGGACGCACCCGGACGAGGTCCTCGCGGCACTGGACCGCCGGGGGCGGTCGGCCCGCAGCGCGCTGCTCCGCGACCTCCTGTGCGAGGTGGGCGACGGCGTCGAGTCGCCGCTCGAGCGGCGCTACCGGCGGGACGTCGAACGACGGCACGGGCTGCCGAAGGCCTGTCTGCAGGTGCGGCACCGGCTCGACGGCAGCTGGGTGCGCGCCGACGTCGTCTACGAGAAGCACGCGCTGCGCGTGGAGCTCGACGGGCGCCTCGCCCACCCGGGCGGCCGCACGGACGCCGACACCTGGCGCGACAACGCCGTCCTCCTCGAGCGCGCGGAGCTCACGCTCCGCTACCGCTGGGCGCACGTCGCGGTCACCCCGTGCCGCACGACGCTGCAGGTCGAGGCCGGCCTACGCGCCGGCGGCTGGTCCGGGACCGCGCGCCCGTGCGGCCCCACCTGCGCCGTCGCCCGCCGATCATCGGCCACACGCGCCGGAGGCTTCTGACCGCTGGGCGGGCGCAACCTTCCGCCCCACGAATCTGTGCGGCACCGGCTCCCGGCGGCGGGGGCCGACGCTCCCGATCGCGGCGGAGGGTTGTGGCCGGTGGGCGGCCGCAAGCCTCCGCGCGGCGGACATGGACCGGGCAAACGCGTGCGCCAGCCAGGGGACCACGAGCTGAACGCAGCCACCCGGGACGCGGCGGAGGGTTGGGGCCGGTGGGCGGGCGAAAGCCTCCGGGCGGTCCGGAGCGGGCCGAGGTGCGCCGCTCGCCGCCCGGGCGGCGGGCGGG
>NZ_JACEXH010000234.1:0-4063 GCF_014525465.1 Actinotalea sp. JY-7885
GACGGCGTGCGGGGGGCGCGCGGCGCGCGCGGGGTCCGGGTCGCCGCGGCCCGCGGGGCCACGGGGGCCGGCCCGGAGACCTCGAAGCCCCGACGCCGCAGGATCGCGAGCGCGGTGTCCATGCCGGAGCGGAAGTCGTCGGGGGTGGCGAGGCGGCCGGTCGCGTACCGGTGGGCGACGCCCAGGACGGCCGGGGCGTCGTACGTGCTGCCCTCGTGCGTCAGCCGGTGGACCGGGTCCGGCGTGAAGCCGTACGTGGCCAGGAACTCGTCGGCGCCGCGCGAGTCGTGCTCGGCCAGGGCCTGGAGGACGTGCTGTCGGGTCACGGAGGAGAACGTCGCCATGATGCCCGAGCCTACGACGGCCTCCGACGACGTCGCCCCGCTGTGCCCGGGGCGCGGGGCGACGTCGTCGGGTCTCAGGAGGTCGGACGCTGCGCCGCGGCCAGGTCCGCGCGGAGCTCGTCGGCCGTCCGGCGAGGGCCGTAGCCCGGCGTGCCGGGCTCGATCCGCCACGTCCCGGCGAGCGAGTCGATCTCCACGACGTCGAAGCCGAACGAGTCCACCAGCGCCGCCACCGTGGCCCGCGCGTCGGCGTCGTCGGCCGCGACGACCAGCGCGCGGCGGTCCGGCGTGCCGGCCTCCTGGCCCTGCGCCGTGAGGTCCGCGGCGGGGATGTGGTTGAAGGCCTTGACGACCCGCGAGGTCGGCAGGTGGCGCTGGAGCAGCTCCGAGCTCGTCAGGGTCGCGGCGTCGAGCTCGGGGACGTTCCCGTCCCGCTGCGGGTAGTAGTTGTTGGTGTCGACGACGACCTTGCCGGCGAGCGGCTCGACCGGCACGGCGCCGATCGCGTGCACCGGGATGGTCACCACGACGACGTCGCCCCCCTGCGCCGCCTCCTGCGGGGTGCCGGCGCGCGCCAGGTCGCCGAGCTCGGTGACGAGGTCGACGAGCGTCTCGGGACCGCGGGAGTTGCTGACGACGACCTCGTGGCCGCGCGCGACGGCGAGGCGGGCGAGCTGCGAGCCGATGTGGCCGGAGCCGATGAGTCCGATGGTGGTCATGGTCATGTCAACCGGCTGGCGGCGCGGTCATTCCCCGCTGCTCAGAAGGCGTACGGCCCGAACCGGCCCCACGCGACGAAGGCGGCGACGGCGAGCAGGACGACGTTCATCACGATGCCCTGCGGCTCCTTGCGTCGGGCGTGGACGACGATCGCGCCGAGCATCACGACGACGAGACCCGCGGCGGCGACCGGGGTCAGGACGGGCGCGATCCCCGTGAGGGCGGGGAGCACGAGGCCGAGCGCGGCGAGGACCTCGACGACCCCGATGAGGCGGACCTGGGTCGCGGAGAAGTCGGCGACCCAGGGCAGCATCGGCTCGAGTGCGGCCTTGGGGCGGGTGGCCTTCATGGTGCCCGCGGCGAGGAAGGCGAGGGCGAGCAGGATCTGGGCGACCCAGAGGGCGACGGTCATGGTGGTCCTTCGTACGGAGGGATGCGGAATGCTTACCGCGGAAAGTAATGTGCCGTGCGAATGCTTGCCATGTCAAGTATCGTGGCGGCATGACGCGGCCCGACGAGCCCCGGTGGCTGACGCCCGAGCAGACGCAGGCCTGGATCGGTCTGCTGCGGACGACTGTCTCGCTCCCCGCCGCCCTGGACGCGCAGCTCCGCCGCGACGCGGGGCTCTCGCACGCGGAGTACCAGGTCCTCTCGTGGTGCTCGATGTCCCCGGGCCGCGCGGCCCGGATGGGTGACATCGCCGTCCGCGCGAACGTCTCGCTCTCGCACCTCTCGCGGATCGCGGCCCGGCTGGAGAGCCGCGGTTGGTTGACGCGCGTGCCGGACCCCACCGACGGCCGCGCGACGCTCGCGACGCTCACCGAGGACGGCTGGGAGAAGGTCGTCGCGACGGCGCCCGGCCATGCCGAGGAGGTCCAGCGCCTCGTGTTCGACAACCTCGACGCCGAGCAGGTGCGTCAGCTCCGCGAGATCACCGAGCGCATCGTCGACGCCACGCAGCGTGAGCGGGCACTCCCGCCCCCGCCGGGCGCGGTGGCGCGCTGACCTCAGGCCGGGCGACGTCGTCGCTCAGGCGACGTCGTAGACCAGGTGCGTCGCGGTCGACGTCGGCGTCACGCTCCGCTGCACGAGCCGGAGGCGTGCGCCGCTCGGGAAGAGCGGGGTCCCGGCGCCCAGCACCACGGGCGCGAGGTGGAGCACGAGCACGTCGGCCAGGCCGGCGGCGAGCGCGGAGCCCACCGTCGCGCCGCCGCCCATGAGGACGACGTCCAGCACGGTGCCGCGCCCGGACGCCGCCGCCTCCGTGCGCTCGCGGGCGACGGCGACGGCGTCGGCGAGCCCCGAGGTGACGAAGGTCCAGTCGAGGTCGCTGCGCCGTACGGCGTCGGGCGGCGTGCCGGTCACGACGACGAAGGGCGGGGTGCCCACCTCGCCGGCGCCGTAGCCCGTCTCCTCGTCCCAGCCGTGCGGCCCGTCGACGACGTCGAACAGCCGCCGGCCCATGACCACGGCACCCGAGCGGGCGGTGGCGTCCCGCAGGACCTGCTGGTCGGCCGGGTCGTCGGAGAACGCCCACGTGTGGAGCGCCTCACCCCCCGTGCCCAGGCCGTTGTCCGGGCCCGGGTCGGGTCCGGTGACGAAGCCGTCGAGGGAGACGGAGATGTCCGCCACGATGCGGGTCATGCTGTGGGTGACCCGGCGAGCCGCGTGAAGTCATCGGGCGGGTACCGCGGCGGTCGAGGATGCGCGACGAAGGGCCCGTCACCCACATCGCTGCAGGTCACGGGCCCTTCGTGTCGTACCAGGTGCGGAGGATGGGGGATTCGAACCCCCGAGGGCGTTAACCCAACACGCTTTCCAAGCGTGCGCCATAGGCCACTAGGCGAATCCTCCCGGCCGCACGAGGATACCGGAGGACCGGGCCGCGGCCGAACGCGCGCCGATCAGGCCTGCGAGGCCAGCTGGATGAGGTTGCCGCACGTGTCGTCGAGCACGGCCGTCGTCACCGGCCCCATGGTCAGCGGCTCCTGCGTGAAGCGCACCCCGAGGCCGACGAGGCGCTCGTACTCCGCCCGGACGTCCGGCACGCCGAACGACGCGAACGGGATGCCGTCGGCGACGAGGGCGTCGCGGAACGGGGCGACGGCGGGGTGCTCGGACGGCTCGAGCAGGATCTCGGGGCCGTCGGCCTGGTCGGGGGAGCCGACCGTGAGCCAGCTGTGCTCTCCCAACGGCACCTCGGTCCGCTTCTCGAACCCGAGGACGTCGGTGTAGAAGCGCAGGGCCTCCTGCTGGTCGTCGACGAAGACGCTCATCACGGTGATGCGGGGCATGGCGGACCTGCTTTCCGGTGCGGCCACCGCTCGGCGATGGCGGTCAGGGGTGAGGTGTCGACGTGGTGGAACGTGTAGCGGCCCTCGCGCCGCGTGCGGACGAGCCCGGCGGCGACGAGCACAGCGATGTGCTGGGACACGGCCTGGCGCGACGACGTCAGGCCGTGCGTGCCGATGAGGCGGGTGCAGAGCTCGAACAGGGTCTGTCCGTCGCGCTCCACGAGCTCGTCGAGGATCGCGCGGCGGGTTGGGTCGGCGATCGCCTTGAAGACGGCGTCGTCCATGTCGGCGACGATAGGCAAGCACAGACTTGCATGTCAATTGTCCCGGTGGACGCGTGACGGACGGTGCGCGCGCTGCGTTAGGGTGGGCGACGACCCCTCGTGCGGCGTCATCTCGCTGAACTCCCCCAGGGCCGGAAGGCAGCAAGGGCAGGCGGGCTCTGGCGGGTGTGCGGGGGGTCCTTGCATGCCCGGAGCCCTGCAGAGCGAGCCTGCCGTGCGACGGCGCCTGCGACCCAGGGATGACACCGGCCGCACCGACCCTCCCAGGGTCGCAGCCGCGCACCGGCAGGACGGGACCCGAGGGCGACGCGCCGGACGGGGCACCGCCGCCACGCTGGCTGCCATGAGCACCTCGTTCCCCCCTCCGCCGCCCGCCGCGGCCCCGAGCGCCGCGCCCGCGCGCGTCCCGGCGCCGCCCGCC
>NZ_JACEXH010000235.1:0-3932 GCF_014525465.1 Actinotalea sp. JY-7885
CGACCTGGTCGGTGCACGTGCCCGGCGGCACCGTGCGCGTGCGCGTGCTGGGTGACCGGGTGGAGCTCGCGGGGCCGGCGGTCCTGGTCGCCGAGGCCGACGTGGACCTGCCCGCGCTGCTCGGTTCGGCCGCCGTGCCCGCCTGACGCGGTCGGCTCGGCGCGCCGCCGGGCGGTGTCCTCAGCCGCCCAGGGTGCCCGGGCCGTCCACGCGCAGCACGCGGAACCCCTTCGCGCTCGCGGCCCGCGTGACGGGGGCGCCGGCCTCGGCCAGCCAGCGCTGGAGCGAGTCGGCGCCGAGGTTCTTCTGGACGACGAGGTGCGCCTCGCCGTCGGCCTCCAGGCGACCGAGCCAGCGGCGCAGCATGGCGTGCAGGGCGTCCTTGCCGACCCGGATCGGCGGGTTGGACCACACGGCGGCGAACCGGACGTCGTCCGGCACGTCGTCCGGCCGTGCCGCCACCACGTTCGCCAGGCCGAGGTCGGCCGCCGTGCGGCGGACGAGGTCGAGGGCGCGCTCGTTCACGTCGACGGCCCAGACCGTCGCCCCGGGGGAGGAGAGCGCCATGGTCAGCGCGACGGGCCCCCACCCGCACCCCAGGTCGAGGAGGTTCCCGGCCGACGGCGGCGCCGGGACGGACCGCAGGAGGACCTGGGTGCCGAGGTCGAGGCGCCCGGGGGAGAAGATGCCCGCCGCCGTCCACACGCTCAGGTCGCGTCCGGCCAGCCGGACCTCGAGGCGGTGCAGCTCGCCGGACGAGGCGGGCGAGGCGCTGAAGTAGTGGTCCCCCGTGGGACCGGGCGCGGCACCCTGCGCGGGGTCGGGCGACGTCGGCTGCGGCACGCCCGGAACTCTACCGAGCCCCGTGCTGCGCCCTCGGCGTATTCGTTCGCGACCGCCGCCCCCGCGTGACACGCTGGAACGTCCCAGTCGCCGGCACGAGAGGCCCCGCATGACCCAGCAGGAACCCACCGCACGGGACGAGCGGGAGCTCGCCGAGGCCGTCGTGGCCCGCGTCCTGGCCCGTGCCGGTACCGCCCTCGACGAGGGCGGCACCCGGACGAGCGACGCCGACGGTGACCAGCTGGACCGTGCGGAGCGCGCGGCGCTGCGCCGCGTCTCCGGCCTGTCGACCGAGCTCAGCGACGTCACCGAGGTCGAGTACCGGCAGCTGCGCCTGGAGCGGGTCGTCCTCGCGGGCATCTGGACCTCGGGCACCGGCACCGACGCCGAGATCTCGCTGCGCGAGCTCGCGGCGCTCGCCGAGACGGCGGGCTCGCAGGTGCTCGACGGCGTGCTGCAGCGCCGCTCGCACCCGGACCCCTCGACCTACCTCGGCTCCGGCAAGGCGGCCGAGCTCGCGGAGCTCGTGCAGGCGGTCGAGGCGGACACCGTGATCGTCGACGCGGACCTGGCGCCGTCGCAGCGCCGCGCGCTCGAGGACATCGTGCGCGTCAAGGTCATCGACCGGACCGCGCTCATCCTCGACATCTTCGCGCAGCACGCCAAGTCCCGGGAGGGCAAGGCGCAGGTCGAGCTGGCACAGCTGGAGTACCTGCTGCCGCGCCTGCGCGGCTGGGGCGAGTCGATGTCCCGCCAGGCCGGTGGTCGGGTCGCCGGGGGTGCGGGGATCGGCTCGCGCGGCCCCGGCGAGACCAAGATCGAGCTGGACCGGCGCCGCATCCGGACGCGGATGGCGAAGCTGCGCCGCGAGATCGCGGCCATGGCGCCCTCGCGCCAGACCCAGCGCTCGGCCCGCCGCCGGCACCACACGCCGTCGGTCGCGATCGCGGGGTACACCAACGCCGGCAAGTCGAGCCTGCTCAACCGCCTCACCGACGCCGGGGTCCTCGTGGAGAACGCGCTGTTCGCCACGCTCGACCCGACGGTGCGGCGGGCGCAGACCCCGGACGGCCGCGCCTACACGCTGACGGACACGGTGGGCTTCGTGCGCTCGCTGCCCACCCAGCTGGTCGAGGCCTTCCGCTCGACCCTCGAGGAGGTCGGCGAGAGCGACGTCCTGCTGCACGTCGTGGACGTCTCCCACCCGGACCCGGAGGGGCAGGTCGCCGCCGTGCGGGCCGTGCTGGCGGAGATCGAGGGCGCGGAGTCGATCCCCGAGATCGTCGTGCTCAACAAGGCCGACGTGGCGGACCCGGACGTCGTCGTGCGCATGCGCCGTCGCGAGCCCCGCTCCGTGGTCGTCTCGGCGCACACGGGGGCCGGCATCGACCAGCTCCGCGAGATCATCGCGGCGGCGCTGCCCCAGCCCCGCGAGGCGGTCGAGCTCGTGGTGCCCTACCAGCGGGGCGACCTCGTGAGCCGGGCGCACTCCGAGGGGGAGGTCGAGTCGACCGAGCACACCGAGGTCGGCACGCTCCTGCGGGGGCGCGTGGACGCCGAGCTCGCCGCCGAGCTGCGCGCGGCGGCGGCGGGCTGAGCCGCCTGTGGTCGGTGCCGGCGAGGGCCCGCCCGCGCCGTAGGCTGCGTCGGTGAGTGCAGCACCACGGCCGGCGGCCGAGCCCTCGTCGGCTGCCGCGCAGGAGGACACCTCCCTGCTGCTCGACCGCGCGGTCGCGGCACTCGGCGGCCGGCGCCGCGACGGCCAGCACGACATGGCCCGGGCGGTCGCCCGCTCGCTCGACAGCGGCGAGCACCTGCTGGTGCAGGCGGGGACCGGGACCGGCAAGTCGCTCGGCTACCTCGTGCCGGCGGTGCGGCACGCCGTCCTCGCGGACGAGCGGGTGATCGTCTCGACGGCGACGCTCGCCCTCCAGCGCCAGGTGATGACGCGCGACCTGCCGCTGGTCGCGGACGCGGTGGCCCCGCACCTGCCCCGCGCGCCCCGCATCGCGCTGCTCAAGGGGTGGCACAACTACCTCTGCCTGCAGAAGGTCGCCGGCGGCTACCCGCAGGACGAGCCGGGCACGCTCTTCGACGCGCTGGGGGAGGCGCCCGGCGCGGCGGACCACCCGGCGGCGGGCACCGACGGCGCCGCTCGGCCCGGACCCGGTGACCTCGGGCGGCAGGTGCTCCGGCTGCGCGAGTGGGCCGAGGAGACCGCGACCGGCGACCGGGACGACCTCGTGCCCGGTGTGCCGGACCGCGCGTGGCGCCAGGTCTCGGTGACCGCGATGGAGTGCCTGGGCAGCTCGTGCGCGATGCTCGAGCAGTGCTTCCCGGAGCGGGCGCGCCGGGCATCGCGCGAGGCCGACGTCGTGGTGACGAACCACGCGATGCTCGGGATCGCGGCGGGCGGGTCGCCGAACGTCCTGCCCGAGCACGACGTCCTGGTGGTCGACGAGGCGCACGAGCTCATCGACCGGGTCACGGCGCAGGCCACGGCCGAGCTGTCCGCCGCCACGGTCGAGCACGCCGCGCGGCTGGCACGGCGCCACGGCGGCGTGCCCACGACGGATCTCGACGTCGCGGGCCAGGACCTCGGTGCCGCGCTCGCGGAGGCACCCGAGGGTCGCTTCCGGGGTGGGCTCCCGCCGGACCTCGCCGCGTCCGTCGCCGCGGTCCGCGATGCCGCCCGCGCCCTGCTCACGCTGCTCAAGCCCGAGCCGGGCACGACGGCGCCGTCGGCCGAGGGCGGACGCAAGATGGCCGCGTCCGCGGTGCTCACCGTCTTCGAGATCGCTGAGCGGATGACGGGCGACCCGGTACGCGACGGTCGGGACGTGGTGTGGTGCGCGCGCGGCGGGGAGGGCTGGGGCCGCTCCGCCGGGGTCTCCCGGCTGCACGCAGCGCCCCTGGCCGTGGCGGGTCTCGTGCGCTCCAACCTCCTCGCCGGCCGGACCGCCGTGCTCACCTCCGCCACGCTCACGCTCGGCGGCAGCTTCGTGCCGCTCGCGCGCTCCGTGGGGCTCGACGCCGCCCCGGGCGACGCCGCGTCCGACGCCGCACCCGCCGCGCCCGTCGCCGGCACC
>NZ_JACEXH010000236.1:0-3906 GCF_014525465.1 Actinotalea sp. JY-7885
CGTGCCGCTGCCCGCGCCCCCGGCGGCCGCCGCCGTGCTCGACCCCAACGCCGTCGACGCCGCGGGTCTCACGCTCGCCGACCGGCAGGCGGGCCTGCTCGCGGCCGCCGTCCCGGAGTCGGCGTCGGGCACGCTCGTCGTCGTGCCGGGGAGCGTGGCCGCGCCGGCACCGGAGCGCCCCGTCCGGACGATCCGCGTGGAGGTCGAGGTCGGTCTGGAGGTCGACGGCGCCCTCTTCGCCGAGACCGTGATGGCGACGCTGAACGACCCGCGCGGGTGGGGCGCCGACGGCTCGGTGACCTTCGCGCGGACGGACGGGCCCGCCGACATCCGCGTGGTCCTCGCCTCGCCGTCGCTGGTCGACGAGATGTGCGCGCCGCTCGAGACCGAGGGCCTCTTCTCGTGCGGCACCCGGGGCCACGCCGTGCTCAACGTCCGGCGCTGGGTGCAGGGGACCGACGAGTTCGCCGACCGCACGACGTACCGGCAGTACCTGGTCAACCACGAGGTAGGCCACCTGCTGGGCAAGCGCCACGTCGAGTGCCCGGCCCCCGGGGCGACGGCGCCGATCATGCAGCAGCAGACGGTCGGCGTCGCGCCCTGCGTCGCCAACGGCTGGCCGTTCCCCGGCTGACCGTTCTCCGGCTGACGCTCCGGCGGCGGGTCCGCGGGCCGGAGCGGATCAGTCCCCGACCCGCTCCAGCACCACCTCGGCGAGGCCCATCTCGACCGGGCCGGTGGGGTGCGCGCCCCCGGCGAGCGCGTCGAGCGCGTCCGTGAGCTCGTCGAGCTCCACGGGGTCGAACGCCGCCGCCGCGTACGGGTCCGTCCGCCACGTGCGCACGTTCATCGCGTGCAGCGCCGCCATCGCGGGCACGGCGGGGCGCAGCGGCACCACGTCCGCGTGCAGGACGCGCGTGCCCGGCGTCGCCCGCGCGAGGTCGGCCAGGCGGGCGCCGATGTCCAGGGCCTGCCCGTGGTGGCGCTGCAGCTGCGCGACGAGCTCGTAGTAGCGCGCGAGCACCGGGTCGGCGGACGACATGTGCGCGGTCTCCTGGGCCAGCAGCCGACCGGCGGGCGCGAGTGCGGAGGTCCACACCGCCAGCGCGCCGCCCGGGTCCGCGAGGTGCGTGAGCAGGAAGCGTGCGAGGGCCAGATCCACCGGTGGCACGGGGAGCGGCGCGACCGTGACGTCGTGCTCCACGATCTCCGCGCCCGCCGGCAGGCCCGCTCGGCCGCGGGCGACGTACTCCGCGGAGCGCTCCAGACCTACGGTGCGTCGCGCGGCGCCGACGTCGTGCAGCAGACGGGTCGTGTGGCCGGGTCCGCACCCCAGGTCGACGGCCAGCCCCGGCGCCTCCGGTCGCCAGCTCGCCAGGAGCGACCGGGTCGGCGGGTCGAAGACCTCGGCCAGCAGGGCGAGCCGTCGTGCCGCCGTCGGCGTGTCCCCGAAGGTGTAGGTGTCGCCGGCGGGCGGCGCGGCCGTCGTCGGTCCGGTGCTGGGGTGCTCCATCCCCGCAGCATGCCCGGCCGGTGCGGTGGGGCGACAGGGAGGACGGACGGTCCGCGGGCGTGGGCCGCCGAGGGGGCGGTCCGGGGTGTCGGTGGCGCGTGATGGGATCGTGCGCGTGACGGTCACCCTGGTTCCCCCGCCGGTCCGCACGGCCGCGCTCGCGCCGGACGCGGACCAGCGGCGTGTCGTCGAGCACCGCGGGCCGGCGCTGCTGGTCCGCGGGGCCGCGGGCACCGGCAAGACGACGACGGCGCTCGCGCTCGTCGCCGAGCGCGTGGCGTCGGGCGAGGTGCGCACCGAGGACGTGCTCGTGCTCGCGCCCACGCGACGCGCCGCGGCGCGCCTGCGCGACGACCTCTCGGCGCGCCTGGGCCGGACCACGGGGCAGCCCGTGGTGCGCACGCCGGCGTCCGCGGCCTTCTCGATCCTGCGCGCGCGTGCCTCGCTCCTCGGTGAGCCCGCGCCGACGTTGATCTCCGGCCCGGAGCAGGACCTCGTCCTGGCGGAGCTGCTCGCGGGTCACGCGGCGGGCGAGGGGGCGCGGGTGGCCTGGCCGGCGCGCGTGCCGGCGGCCGCGGTCGGCCTGCGCGCCTTCCGGGACGAGCTCCGGGACCTGCTGATGCGGGCGGCGGAGCGCGGCCTGCGCCCGGCCGAGCTGGCACGCCTCGGCGAGGAGCACGGGCGGCCCGAGTGGGTCTCGGCCGCCGCCGTCTACGCCGAGTACCTGGACGTCACGCGGCTGCGCTCGGGGACGCCGGACGCCGGCGCCCGGTACGACGCCGCCGTCGTGGTGGACGAGGCCGCCGAGGCCCTCCACGCCTGGGAGCAGGAGGTGCCCGGCGCTCCGCGCCCGTCCTGGCGGCTCGTCGTCGTGGACGACTACCAGGAGACCACGGCGGCCACGGCACGGCTGCTGCACGTCCTGGTCGCCGGCAGCGCCGACCTCGTGCTGCTCGCGGACCCGGACGCCGCCGTCCAGACCTTCCGCGGTGCGACCCCGGGTCTGGCCGAGCGGGCGGGCGCCGCGCCGGGTTCCGGGCTGGGGGCCTTCGGCGCGGACGAGGTGGTGCTCGGGACCGTGTGGCGGCACGGGGGCGCGCTGCGCGACGTGGTGCGTGCGGTGACGCGCGAGATCCGCGGGCCCGGCCGGAGCCAGCGGGCCGCGGCGCCCGCGCCCGGGGCGCACGACGGCGAGGTCACCGTGCGGTTCCTGCGCTCGCCCGCCCAGGAGGCCGCCTACGTCGCGCACGCGCTGCGCTCGGCGCACCTGCACGACGGCGTGGCGTGGAGCCGGATGGCCGTCGTGGTGCGGTCGGGCGGGCAGGTGACCGAGCTCCGCCGCGCCCTGCTGGCGGCCCAGGTGCCCGTCGCCGTCGTGGGCAGCGACGTCGCGCTGCGCGCCGAGCCCGCCGTGCGGCCCCTGCTCCTCGCGCTCGGGGCGGTGCTCAGCCCCCGTGAGCTCGACGCCGAGCTCGCGGCGGAGCTACTGGTCTCGCCGCTGGGCGGGATCGACGCCGTCGGGCTGCGGCGCGTGCGCCGGGCCCTGCGGGCCGAGGAGCTCGCGGGTGGCGGGGACAGGTCGAGCGACGAGCTGCTGGTGGAGGCGCTCGGCGCACCCGAGCGGTCCGCCACCCTGCCGGTGCAGGTGCGTCGCCCGGTGCAGCGCCTCGCGCGCGTGATCGGCGCCGGGCGCGAGGCGGCCGGTGCGGCGGGGGCCGGGGTCCTCGACGTGCTCTGGGCGCTGTGGTCGGCGGCGGACCTCGCGGAGCCGTGGCGCCGGCGGGCGCTCGCGGGC
This sequence comes from Actinotalea sp. JY-7885, assembly GCF_014525465.1. Classification (NCBI taxonomy): domain Bacteria; kingdom Bacillati; phylum Actinomycetota; class Actinomycetes; order Micrococcales; family Cellulomonadaceae; genus Actinotalea; species Actinotalea sp. JY-7885. Next base: position 3,309 of record NZ_JACEXH010000236.1, read on the forward strand.
GGGACCGGCGGCGCCCGCGCCGACCGGGACCTGGACGCGGTGCTGGCGCTGTTCAAGGCCGCCGAGCAGTTCGTCGACCGCCTGCCGATGGCGCCCCCGACCGCGTTCCTCGACCACCTGCGCGCGCAGGACCTGCCGGCGGACTCGCTCGCGGCCCAGGGCGACGTCCAGGAGTCCGTGCCCGTCCTGACGGCGGCGGCAGCCGCGGGCGGTGAGTGGGACGTCTGCGTCGTCGCGGGCGTCCAGGAGGGGATCTGGCCGGACCTGCGGCTGCGCGACTCGCTGCTCGGTGCCCAGCACCTGGTCGAGCTCCTCGCGGGCCGGGCGGTCCCTGCCGCCTCGGCCGCCGCCCCCGGTGCCTCCGTGCCGGCGGTCTCGGCCGAGGCCCGCGCGGCGGTGCTCGACGACGAGCTTCGGGCCTTCGCCGTGGCCGTGTCGCGCGCGCGGCGGCGCCTGCTCGTGACCGCCGTCCAGGACACCGACCACCAGCCCTCGGGGCTGCTGGACCTCCTGGGCCCCGACCCGGCCGAGGGCGCCGGCGACCCGCGGCTCGTAGCCGTGCCGCCGCCGCTCGACCTGCGCGCGGTGGTCGCGCGCT
>NZ_JACEXH010000237.1:0-3891 GCF_014525465.1 Actinotalea sp. JY-7885
ATGGGCGCTCGCGACCGCTGAGGCGCTGCTCGACGGGCCCCGCGAGGTCGCCGTCGTCGGCGACCCGGCGGACCCCGCGACGCGCGAGCTGGTCCGCGCCGCGGTCTCGAGCCCGGCGCCGGGCGCCGTCCTGGCGTTCGGCCCGCCGAGGGAGTCGGCGTCAACGGGCGACGCGGCGACCCGGCACCGGGTGGGGCTGCTCGACGACCGCCCGCTGGTCGCGGGTCGACCGACGGCCTACGTCTGCCGCGGCTTCGTGTGCGAGCGCCCCACCACGGACCCCACCGACCTCGCCCGCCAGCTCGCCTCCTGACGCGCCCGCCCACCGACGCACCACCGCCGATCTCGCGACGTCGGAGGGTTGTGACCACATGCCGGGCGGAAGCCTCCGCCGGAACCTCGGACGCCGGCGCGGGAGGCGGCGGCGGGCCGTTCGTCCCGGCGGGGGCGGCGGGGTGGTGGCGACGATGGTGGCGCCGGCTGGACCGCCGCCCCGGGCGCGGCGACGATGGCCGTGCAGCCGACCGCGGACGTCGCGGTCGCGGTCTGGAGGCGTGATGCAGCAGCGGGTGGTCGTCGTCGGTGGCGGGTACGGCGGGGTGGCGGTGGCGTCCGCGCTCCAGGACGACGCCGAGGTGACCCTCGTCGAACCGAAGGACGCCTTCGTCCACGCGGTCGCCACGCTCCGGGCCGCCGTCGACCCGGCCTGGCAGGACCGCGTGTTCTTCGGCTACGACACCCTGCTGCGGCGGGGACGCGTCGTGCGCGACTGGGCCCGGCTCGTCTCGCCCGGCGTGGTGCACCTGTCGCGCTCCGCCTCGCTCGAGGCGGACCACGTCGTCCTGGCCACCGGCACCGGCTACCCCTTCCCGGCCAAGTTCCTCGAGGACGACACGGTCGTCGCGCGGGCTCGCCTGGAGCGGATGCGCGAGGGCCTGCGCCAGTGCGAGCGCGTCATGCTGATCGGCGCCGGCCCGGTCGGCCTCGAGCTCGCCGGCGAGCTGACCAGCGCGTTCCCGGACCTGCGCGTGTCGATCGTCGAGCAGGAGGACGACATCCTGCCGCTCGGTCAGTACCTGCCCGAGCTGCGCGACGCCGTCCGCGCGCAGCTCGCGGAGCGTCGGATCGACCTCGTGCTCGGCGCCCCGCTGGGATACCTGCCCCCGTTCGACGTCGGCACCTACGCGCCCTTCACGGTCGAGACGACGGAGGGCGAGGCCGTGACCGCGCAGATGTGGTTCCGCTGCTACGGCTCGCGCCCGATGACCGGCTACCTCGACACCGCGCTCGCCGACCTGCGGCACTACGACGGCACGCTTCCGGTCACCGAGCACCTGCAGGTGCGCGGCCAGGACGCGGTGTGGGCGGTCGGCGACATCACCGACGTGCGCGAGTCCAAGCGTGCGACGGCGGCCCGCGACCACGCCGCCGTCGTCGTGGCGAACATCCGGGACGCGATCGCCGGCCGGGCCCCGAGCGCGACGTACACCGCGGCGCCGGAGCGCATCGTGCTGCCGCTGGGCCCCGACGGCGGCGCCTCGCAGGTCGAGCAGGACGGGCGTCGCGTGATCCTGGGCCCGGAGGAGACGAGCCGCATCAAGGGCGCCGACCTGTTCAGCGGCGCGACCGCAGAGCTCTTCACGGGCGGCACCCCCCATGACCGAGAGGAGTGAGTGCGGCGCCGCGCGCGGTTGCAGCCCCGCGGACCGCGATTAGCGTGGCGGGATGAGCAGCCCCAGCACCGACCCGCAGCCGGAGCAGACCCCGGGCCTCGAGCCCGGCGGCGGCGTGATGCCGGGCGACACGCCGCCCGGGGAGTCGTCGACCACGGGCGGCGTCAAGCGCATGCAGCCCGACCTTCCGAGCGCCGGCGCCAACAAGGCCGTCTACGCGGTGATCCTCGGCCTCACGCTCCTGGGCGTCCTGACCTTCATCGGGTACGCCGTCGGCCTGATCGGCTGACCGCCCCGGCGGATCAGCCCTTGGCGCCGGTGGTGGCGATGCCCTCGATGAAGTGACGCTGGCCGAGGAAGAAGATGATGATCATCGGCACCGTCGTGATGACGCTGGCCGTGACGATGATCTCCCAGTGCCACTCGCCGCCGAAGCCGTACTGGTCCACGAGCGACTTGAGCCCGCGCGGGATCGTGAACGTGCTCGAGTCCCGCAGGTAGATGAGCGGCCGCATGAGGTCCGTCCATGCCGCCTGGAGCTCGAACAGCAGCGTCACCACGACGGCGGGTCGCGTCAGCGGCAGGGCGATCTTCCAGAACAGCGTCCAGTTGTTGGCGCCGTCGAGCGTCGCCGCCTCGAACGGGTCCCGCGGCAGGCCCTGGAAGAACTGCCGCATGAGGAAGATGTAGAACGCGGACCCGAAGAGGTTGCCCGCCCACAGCGGCGTCAGCGTCCCCACCTGCCCGAGCGAGTTCCAGATGAGGAACGTCGGGATCATCGTCACGGCACCCGGCAGCATCATCGTCGCCAGCACGAGGCCGAAGAGCGCCTCCCGCCCCCGGAACCGGAAGTACGAGAACCCCCAGGCGACCATCGCGCTCGAGATCGTCACCGTGACGGCCGCGAGCACCGTCACGATCACCGTGTTGAGCAGCCAGAGCGCCATCGGCGCCTCCTGCCACACGTTCAGGTAGTTCTCGACCGTGAACGTGTCCGGGATGAGCTTGTTGTCGAACACCTCGCCGCGCGGCTTGAAGGACGCGCTGAGCAACCACACGAACGGGTAGACGAAGATCAGCGTGGCGACCCCGAGCGCGGCGAGCACCAGCACCCGTCCGACTGTCAGCCGCGGTCGCCGCCGCGGCGGCAGCCCGCCCGTCTCCTGCACGACGGCGCCGAGGCCCAGGTTCTCGACGCGCGTCGCGTCCGCGGACCCCGCGGCGCCCACGTTGACGCTCACCGGTCCTCCCCCTCGTAGAAGACGAACCGCCTGGACACCCGCAGCTGGACCAGCGTGACGAGCAGGATGATCACGAAGAGCAGCCACGCGAGCGCCGACGCGTACCCCATGTCGAGGAACTCGAACGCCTGCCGGAACAGGTAGATGACGTAGAACAGGGCGGCGTCGTTGCTGTAGGTCGTGTTCCCCGACCCGAAGAACGCGGTGTACGCCTCGGTGAACGTCTGGAAGCTCGCGATGGTGTTGACGACGACGATGAAGAAGATCGGGCCGCTGATCATCGGCAGCGTGATCCGCAGGGTCCGCTGCCAGAAGCCGGCGCCGTCGACCCGGGCCGAGTCGTAGAGCTCCTGCGGCACGCTGCGCAGCGCCGCGAGCAGGATGATCACCGACGAGCCGATGGCCCACAGGCTCATGAGGACGATGCCGGGCTTGACCCACGCCGGGTCGGTCGTCCAGTTCGGGCCGTCGATCCCGAACCAGCCGAGCACCTCGTTGACCAGGCCGCCCTGCCCGTTGAACAGCAGCAGGAGCAGCACACCGACGGCGACCGGCGGGGTCATCTTGGGCAGGAAGAAGGCCGTGCGGAAGAACCCCGCCGAGCGTCCCGCCTGGTTGAGCAGCAGGGCGAGCGCGAGCGACAGGATCACCAGCAGCGGCACGTGCAGCACCGTGTAGTAGAAGGTGTTCCACAGGGCGAGGCGCACGTCGTCGTCCTGCGCCATGCGCTCGTAGTTCTCGAGCCCGACGAACTCGGGGTCGGTCAGGACGTCGTAGTCCGTGAGCGACAGGTAGCCGCTGTAGAGCACGGGCCAGAGCGTGAAGACCAGGAAGCCGACGATCCACGGGCTGAGGAACAGCAGGGCACCGCGCAGCTCCCGGTGCCGGGTCCGGCGCTGGCCGGGCCGCTCCGCCGGGCGGCCCGCGCCCCGGCCGCGGCTCTCGGCCGCGGCCGGCGACGACGTCGTCGCGGTCAT
>NZ_JACEXH010000238.1:0-3888 GCF_014525465.1 Actinotalea sp. JY-7885
CGCCCGGTGAGCACCGCACCCCGCGCGGGCGTGGTCGGCCTGGGCGTCATGGGGGCGCCCATGGCCCGCCACGTGCTCGAGGCCGGGCTGCCCCTGCACGTCACCGCCCGCCGCCCGGCGTCGGCCGCGCCCCTGGTCGACGCGGGCGCCGCCTGGCACGCCACGCCCCGTGAGCTCGCCGCGCACGTGGACGTCGTCGTGCTCATGGTCCCCGACCTGCCGGACGTGCTCGCCGTGCTCGACGGCCCCGACGGGCTGCTCGCGGGGGTGCGCGGACCGCTGGTCGTGGTCGTCGGGTCCACCGCGTCACCGACGGGCGTGCGCGAGCTCGGCGCGACGCTCCGCGAGCGCACGGACGGGCTCGTGAGCCTCGTCGACGCACCGGTGAGCGGCGGCCAGGAGGGCGCCGAGGCGGGCACGCTGTCGGTCATGGTGGGCGGCGCGCCCCACGACGTGGCGCGCGCGATGCCGGTGCTCGCCGCGACGGGCACGGCGGTCCACCTGGGTCCGCTCGGCGCCGGTCAGGTCGCCAAGGCGTGCAACCAGATGATCGTCGCCGCCACGGTGACCGCGCTCGCCGAGGCGGCCGTCGTCGCCGAGCGCGCCGGGCTCGACGTCGGCGCGATGCTCGACCTGCTCGGCGGCGGGTACGCCGCGAGCCGCCTGCTGGAGGTCAAGAAGCACCGCTTCGCGACGCACGACCACAGCCCGTCCGGGCCGGCGAAGTTCATGGTCAAGGACCTCGGCTTCGCGCTCGACGAGGCGCAGCGCAGCGGGACCGCCACCGCGCAGACCGAGCTGCTGCTCGAGGTCTTCCGGGGCGTGACCGACGCCGGGCTCGGGGACCTGGACACCTCCGTCGTGCAGGCGTGGGTCGAGTCCCGGACGCGTCTGTGAGGTATTCGCGCCGCGCCGTCGCAGCGGTGCGCACTCTCCTTCCGCGCGCGTCGCGCGGGTGCGCGAGTACCAGCGCCGGGGCACCTCGGACGCGGGACGTCGGGGCGTCGGACAGCGCCCCGACGTCGGTTACGGTCGTCGCCGACGGGCCGAGGCGAGGCCGTCGGACCCGTCCCGAAACGACCCGAGGACAGCCATGACCGACCGCCGCCCGCCCGTGCTGGGCACCCCGACCCCCGGCTCCCTGCGCAACCTCGCGGACACGCTGCGCGCCGAGAACGCCGGCGCCATCCTGCTGCTCGCGGGCGCCGTCGTCGCGCTCGTGTGGGCGAACTCGCCGTGGCGGGACGCCTACGAGGCGCTGGGCTCGGCCGTCGTCGGCCCCGCGGCCCTGCACCTCGACCTCACGGTCGCCGAGTGGGCCACGGACGGGCTGCTCGCGATCTTCTTCTTCGTCGTGGGCCTCGAGCTCAAGCGCGAGATGGTCGACGGCCAGCTGCGCCGCCCCTCGACCGCGATCGTCCCGATCCTCGCCGCGGTCGGCGGCATGGCGGCGCCCGCGGCCCTCTACGTGCTGGTCAACAGCCTGTCCGCCGGCGGCTCGCTCGACGGCTGGGCGATCCCCGTCGCGACCGACATCGCGTTCGCCGTCGCCGTGCTCGCGGTGTTCGGCAAGCGGCTCCCGCCCGCGCTGCGCGCCTTCCTGCTCACGCTCGCCGTCGTCGACGACCTGCTGGGCATCGTCGTCATCGCGGTGTTCTACGCCGAGGGCCTCGCGCTCGTGTGGCTGGCCGCGTCGCTCGCCGCCATCGTCCTCTTCGGCGTGCTCGTGCGCCGCAAGACGACCGCCTGGATCCTCATCCCGCTGGCCGTGGTGGCGTGGGCGTTCATGCACATGTCCGGCGTGCACGCGACGATCGCGGGCGTGATCCTCGGGTTCACCGTGCCGGCGCTGGCCCGCGCCGGCGAGCGCGAGAGCCGGGCCGAGCGGCTCGAGCACGTGTGGCGCCCGGTCTCGGCCGGCCTCGCCGTCCCCGTGTTCGCGCTCTTCGCCGCCGGCGTCAGCATGAGCCCCGCCGCGCTGGCGGACGCGGTCGCGGACCCCGCCGCGCAGGGCGTCGCCCTGGGCCTGGTGGTGGGCAAGCCGCTCGGCATCCTGACGGCGACGTTCCTGCTGGTGAAGTTCACCCAGGCGAACCTCGACGCGAGCGTCCGATGGCCGGACCTGGCGGCGGTGAGCGTGGTGGCCGGCGTCGGCTTCACGGTGTCGCTGCTGATCGGCGAGCTCTCGTTCAGCGCGGACTCCCCGCACAGCGAGAACGTCAAGGCGGCCATCCTCATCGGGTCGCTCACGTCGGCGCTGGTCGGCGGGCTGCTGCTGCAGTGGCGCGGGCGGCGGCACGTCGCCCGCCTCTCGGCCGGGGCCGCGGGCGGAGAGCCGGACGCCGCCGTCTGAGCGGGCGGCCCGCGCTCGGTGGGCAGCCCCTACGCTGGGAACGTGGCCACCAACACGTCGGGACCCGTCACCCTCAGCCAGGTGGCGCGTGAGGCCGGCGTGTCCCTCGCGACCGCGTCCCGGGCGATCAACGGCAGCGCGAACCGGACGGTGCGCGAGGACCTGCGGCAGCGGGTCCTCGAGACCGCCGAGCGGCTGCGCTACTCGCCCGACGCGAACGCGCAGGCCATGGCGCGGGGCCGCACCACCTCGCTGGGGCTGATCGTCCACGACATCGCGGACCCGTACTTCTCCTCGATCGCCGCGGGCGTCGGCCTCGCGGCCGAGCGCGAGGGTCTGACGATGACCCTCGCCAGCACGCAGCACGACCCGGCGCGCGAGCCGGCGATCGTCGAGCTCCTCACGCGCCAGCGCGCGCGCGCCATCGTCGTCGCCGGGGGCCGTCGGGACGACGACGAGGTCAACGAGGCCATGCGCACGGCGCTCGCCGGGTTCCAGCGCTCGGGCGGCACGGTCACGCTCGTCGGGCAGCCCCTGCTCGACGTCGACACCGTCGTCATCGACAACCGCAGCGGCGCCGGGGACCTCGCGCGCGCGCTGCACGGGCGCGGGTACCGGCACTTCGGTGTGCTCGCCGGACCTGCCGACCACCTCACCGCCCGCGACCGGCTGGAGGGCTTCGTCGAGGTCCTCACCGAGCTCGGCGCGGCGCCCGGCGACGGCGCGGTCCTCGCGTCCGCGTTCACGCGGGACGGCGGCTACGAGGCCATGCGCACGCTGCTGCGCTCCGGCCCGCCGGTCCAGGTGGTCTTCGCGGTCAACGACGTCATGGCCGTGGGCGCCATGGCCGCCGCCCGCGAGGCGGGCGTCCGCGTGCCCGACGACGTCGCCGTCGCCGGCTTCGACGACATCGTCACGCTGCGCGACATCACCCCCGCGCTGAGCACGGTGCGCGTCCCGCTGGTCGACGTCGGCATCGCCGCGACCGAGCTCGCCCTCGCCGCCCCCTCGGCCGAGCCGCGCCTCATCCACGTCGGCGGCACCGTCGTCCTGCGCGAGTCCACCCCCCCACGCCCCTGACGCGTCGGGGGCAGGCGCCTCAGAAGCGGCCGCCACCGCCGCGGCGGCGCGAGCTCGAGCTGCGCTTGCTCGAGCTCGACCGGCGGCTGGAGCTGCTGCGGCTCGAGCTGCTGCGGCCCGAGCTCGACCGGCGGCTCGAGCTCGAGCGCCGGGAGGAGCCGCCGGACCAGCTGCTGCTGCGCGAGGACCCGCCCCACGACCAGCCGCTGCTCCCGCTCCCGCCCCAGCCGCTGCCGCCGCCCCAGCTGCTGTCGTCGTCGTCGGAGCGCCAGCGGTACTCGGACACGCCCGAGGGCTGGTACTCGAGGCGACGTCGGTCCGCGTCGACGTCGTCCTGCGCGGCCCGCCGGGCGCGCGCGATCTCGTGCTCCGCGCGGTCCGCGGCGGCGAGCGCCGCGACCGGGTCCGACGTCGCCAGGCCCCGGGCCTCGGCGAGCGAGCGCTCGCCCTCCACG
>NZ_JACEXH010000239.1:0-3880 GCF_014525465.1 Actinotalea sp. JY-7885
GACGTCGCGGCGGCCGGGCCGCGGCTGCGCGCGCTGCCGCGCGCCGCCCACCGCGCCGAGGTGCAGGACACCGGCACGGGCCTGGTCGTGGTCGACGACACCTACAACGCGAACCCGATCGGCGCGCGCGCCGCGCTCGACGAGGCGGCGGGGCTCGCGCGGGAGCGGGGCGCACGCCTCGTCGTCGTGACGCCCGGCATCGTCGAGCTCGGCCCCGTGCAGCACCGGCGCAACGCGGACTTCGCGGAGGCCGCCGCGGCCGCCGGGGCGCACCTCGTCGTCGTCGGGCGGACCAACCGCGCGGCGCTCGTCGAGGGTGCGGCGCGGGCCGGGGGAGCCGTCGAGGTCGTGGCCACACGCCCCGAGGCGGTGCCGCTGGCGACCGCCGCGGCGGGCTCGAACGGCGTCGTACTCTACGAGAACGACCTGCCGGACCACTATCCGTGACCTGCGTCGGTACGCAGCACGCGTGCCACGCTGCAGGTGGTGACGGTGTGCCGGTCCCGGCGTGCCGGTGCCGGCGACGATCCCCCGACGACGAGATGAGGGTGCATGTCCTGGGCAGTGGTGTTCGGCGGTCCGTCCCCGGAGCACGAGATCTCGATCCTGACCGGCCTGCAGAGCGAGCGGGTCCTGACCCGCGCGGGTGAGCAGGTGCTCTCCCTCTACTGGGGCCCCACGGGCGCGTGGTTCCTCGTGCCGCCGGGCACCGAGGCCAAGGACTACCTGCAGGGCGCCCCCGCCGGCGCGAAGCCGGTCGAGATCCGGCTCGGCGCCGACCCCGGCCTGTACGTCAAGGGGCGCCTGCGCTCCGAGCGGCTCGAGCCCGAGGCCGCGCTGAGCTGCCTGCACGGCGGCCTGGGCGAGGGTGGCGGCTTCGCGTCGCTGGCCGCGCTCCTGGGGCTGCCGGCGACCGGCTCGTCGCTGTACGCGTCGGCGCTCGGCATGGACAAGCTCGCGTTCGGGGGCGTCATGGTCGCCGCGGGCGTCCCGACGCTGCCGCGGGCCGCGCTCGACGCCGACGTCGACCCGGGCTTCGAGGGCCCGTACATCGTCAAGCCGCGCTACGGCGGCTCGTCGATCGGCATCGAGATCGTCGACGACCTCGCGGCCGCCCGCGTCCTCGGGCGCACCAGCACGCACCTGCGCCAGGGCGCCGTGCTCGAGCCGTTCCGCGGCGACCTGGTCGACCTCAACATCTCCTTCCGCACGGCGCCCACGCTCGAGGTCTCCGACCTCGAGCGGCCGCTGCGCGGCAGCGAGGGCGTCTACTCCTACGCCGAGAAGTACCTCGCGGGCGGGGCGGGCGAGGACGCGGGCCTGACGAACGCGCCGCGCGAGATCCCCGCGCAGGTGCCGGCCGAGGTCACCGCCCAGGCGCAGGACATCGCGCGCCGGGTCGCCGTCGCGACGCGCCTGACCGGGGTGGTCCGCGTGGACCTGCTGTACCAGCCGCAGACGCACGAGCTGTACGTCAACGAGGTCAACTCGGTGCCCGGTGCGATGGCGCTGTACCTGTGGGCCTCCAAGCGTCCGGCGGCTCAGGTGCTGCGCGACGCGCTCGTCGAGGCGCGCGACGCCGGCGTGCCCGCGGTCGCCAGCGGCTTCGGCTCCGGCGCCGCCCTGCGTGCCGCGGGCGGCATCAGCGGCAAGCTCGTCGGCCTGGACGGGCCGCGCGCCTGACGCCCGCGCGCGCCGGCCGCCCCGTCAGGACGACGGGGCGGTCGCCGCGCGGCGGTGCGCCTTGGCGAGCAGGTCCAGCAGCAGCTGGCCGAGCGGGCGACCGACCTCGGCGGCCGCCAGGGGCAGCACGGACGTCTCGGTGAGCCCGGGGGAGATGGCCGCCTCGAGGAACCACGGGGTCCCGGCGTCGTCGACGATCGCGTCGGTCCGCGAGATGTCCCGCAGGCCCAGCACGCGGTGCGTCAGCTCGGCGGCGTGCGCGGCGGCGGCGAGCGCCTCGTCGGGCAGCGGCGCCGGCAGCGCGACCGTGATGAGGTCGGCGCTGTAGCGCGCCTCGAAGGAGAACGGCGACACGTCGGGGTTCTGGAACGCGGCCGGGGGCAGCGCGCGCGGCTCGTCGTCCTCGACGACGACGGTCTCGATGGTCTGGCCCGCCACGTACCGCTCGATGAGCGCGACGTCACCGAAGGTGAAGCACCGCACGAGCGCGGCCGGCAGGTCCGCCGCGACCTCGACGAGGCTCATCCCGAGGGTCGAGCCGCTGGTCGCGGGCTTGACGACGACGGGCAGCCCCAGCTGGTCGGTGATGGACCGGACCAGCTGCGCGGGCGAGAGCTCGCGGAACGAGCGGGACGAGATCGCCACCCAGGGCGGGGTCGCGAGGCCGGCGCGGGACATGAGGACCTTCGCGACGACCTTGTCCCAGGCCAGGTGGCACGAGCTGGGCGGCGAGCCGACGTAGGGCACGCCCGCGAGCTCGAGCGCGGACTGCAGCGAGCCGTCCTCGCCGCTGGCGCCGTGCACCGCGATGTAGGCGGCGTCGACGCCGTCGGTCGCCAGGCGGTCGAGGAGCGACTCGTCGGCGTCGTAGAGGGCCGCGTCGATGCCCGCCTCCGCGAGGGCGTACAGGGCGCGTCGCCCGGAGCGCATGGAGACCTCGCGCTCGTTGGACAGGCCTCCGGCGATCACTGCCACACGGTCGAACTCCGTCGTCACGACATCGATCCCTTCGTCCAGCTCCGGGCCTCGATCCTAGTCAGGCGGGGCCGTGCGCCGTGGCCCGGTGGTCCCGGGTGGGGCCTCACAGGCAGGAGCGGGTCTGCTCGACCAGGCTGACGGCCGGTCCCAGATCGAGCAGGAACGACGTCGAGCGGGAGCTCGCCACGGACGCGGGCACGCGGACCTCGACGGCGGGATCGCGGCCGTACGTGACGAAGGTCCACGGGGCCGCACCGTCGGCGTCCTCGGCGCCGGCGATCGCCACCCAGTCGACCTGGTACGCGCCGTCGTCCGCGTCCACGCACGGGTCCGTCGTGGGCCCGGGCGGCTCGACCCCGCAGCGCGCCACGACCGGCGCCGTGCGGTCGCCCCACGCGGTCGTCGCCTGGCTCGTCGTCTCGAGGCGGGGCATGCCGTCGAGCGTCTCGGGCATCGCGAGGACGACCGCCGCGCACACCGGGTCCGCGGCGTGCGGGGCCGCGGGCACGGCCACGGCCTGGCCGCAGGCGGCGAGCAGGGCGCACCCGGCGGCCGTGGTCGAGAGGGTGAGGGCGCGAGCGGGGGACGGGCGGTTCACGCGGCCACCGTAACCGGCGCGGGCGGGGTCGGGCCGAGGCGCCGGGGCCGGGCGGCGCTGGGTAGGTTGGGCGCGTGGAACCCGAGGCGAGCGCCGGACCGACGGTCGCCGACCTCGGTGAGGACGCGCTCCTCGCGCAGATCTTCCCCCTCCTGCCGCGCGCGGCGGGGACGCTGCTCGGCCCGGGCGACGACGCCGCCGTCGTGGCCGCGCCCGACGCGCGTGTCGTCGTCTCGACCGACGTGCTCGTGGAGGGCCGCCACTTCCGTCGCGAGTGGTCGTCCGGCGAGGACGTCGGCCGGCGCGCGGCGGTCCAGAACCTGGCCGACGTCGCCGCGATGGGGGCGCGTCCGACGGCTCTCGTGGTCGCGCTCGTCGTGCCGCCCGACGTGCCCGTGTCCTGGGTGCTGGGCCTGGCTCGCGGCCTCGCCGCCGCGTGCGGCCCCGAGGTCGGCGTCGTCGGGGGGGACCTGTCGGGCGGCTCCGAGGTCGTGGTCGCCGTGACCGTGCACGGCGACCTGGAGGGGCGCGCGCCCGTGCTCCGCAGCGGAGCGCGGCCCGGGGACGTCGTCGCGCACGCCGGGGTGCGCGGACGCTCGGCGGCCGGGCTCGCGCTGCTCA
>NZ_JACEXH010000240.1:0-3825 GCF_014525465.1 Actinotalea sp. JY-7885
GCTCACCGCCGCGTTCCCCGCGCTCGCCGGAGCGCTCGCCGCGACCGCCGTCGCGCCGCTCACCGCGACCGCCGTCACCGCGACCGCCACGCAGGCCGTCGCCTCGACCGGCGTCGGGCCGGCCGCCGCTCTTCGCCTGGCGCTTGCCGGTCTCGCCGAGGTCCTCGAGCACCTCGGCGTCGAGGCCGGCGCGCGTCTGGGCGGCCTTGGGCAGGCGCCCCTTCGTGCCCTCGGGGATGTCGAGGGTGGTGTAGAGGTGCGGCGAGCTGGAGTACGTCTCGACCGGCTCGGGGTAGCCGAGGTCGAGCGCCCGGTCGATGAGGCCCCAGCGCGGGACGTCGTCCCAGTCGACGAACGTCACCGCGGTGCCGGTGCGCCCGGCGCGGCCCGTGCGGCCGGTGCGGTGCAGGTAGGTCTTCTCGTCCTCGGGGCACTGGTAGTTGATGACGTGCGTGACGTCGTCGACGTCGATGCCGCGCGCGGCGACGTCCGTCGCGACCAGGACGTCGATCTTGCCGGAGCGGAACGCGCGCAGCGCCTGCTCACGCGCGCCCTGGCCCAGGTCGCCGTGGATCGCCCCGGCGGCGAAGCCGCGCTCGGCGAGGTCGTCCGCGACCTTGGCGGCCGTCCGCTTGGTGCGTGCGAAGACGATGGTCAGGCCGCGGCCGCGGGCCTGGAGGATCCGCGCGAGCACCTCGACCTTGTCCAGTGCGTGCGCCCGGTAGACGACCTGCTTGATCGCCTTGAGCGTCGCGCCGCCGTCGTCGGGGTCCTGCGCGCGGATGTGGGTCGGCTGCGTCATGTACCGGCGCGCCATCGCGACGACCGCACCGGGCATCGTGGCCGAGAACAGCATGGTGTGGCGCGACGCCGGCGTGCGCGTGAGCAGCTTCTCGACGTCGGGCAGGAAGCCGAGGTCGAGCATCTCGTCGGCCTCGTCCAGCACCACGGTGCGCACCCGGGTGAGGTCCAGGATCCCCTGGTTCATCAGGTCGATCATGCGTCCCGGCGTGCCGACGACGACCTCGACGCCGCGCGAGAGCGCCTCGACCTGCGGCTCGTAGGCCCGGCCGCCGTAGAGCAGGACCACGCGGACCTTGCGGTGCTTCGACGCCGTCTGCAGGTCTCCGGCGACCTGCCCCGCGAGCTCGCGCGTCGGCACGATGACGAGCGCCTGCGGCTTGCCCGGGGCGGGGAGCTGCTCGAAGCCCTCCTCGCCGGGGGCGACGACGTGCTCGAGCAGGGGGAGTCCGAAGCCGAGGGTCTTGCCGGTACCCGTCTTGGCCTGGCCGATGATGTCGTGCCGCGACAGGGCGACCGGCAGGGTCATCGCCTGGATCGGGAACGGGTGCGTGATGCCGGCGTCGGCGAGCGCGCGGACGATGTCCTCGCGGATCCCGAACTCGGCGAAGGAGGGGTTCTGCGTGCTCTGCACGCTCTGGCTCGTCGTGCCCTGGCCCTGGCCCTGGACCTGGTCCTGGTCCTGGACCGAGGCGGCGTCGGCCGCCTCGGGCTGCTCGGGCACGAACGGCTCGGTGGTGCTCGTCGTCATGGTTCTCCGGTGGTCGGCCCGAGGGGCCACACGCATCGGGCGACGTCGCGTCGCACCGGGAGCGGGCCGCGCCGCGGGCGGGGGCCGGCAGCCGATCGTGGAAGGCGCCGCCCTGGCGGGGCGTCGCGCTGCGGTGGTTCGGGGGTGGTTCTCGGGTGCAGCGTGCGCTCGCGGGCGAGGATGTCGGGACGACCGGTCAACCGATGTACGAAGTCATGCTACCGGACATGCCTTGGCGCGCGCCCGGCGCGACGGGGCGGCGCGCCGGGCGCGCGCGGCTAGCCTGGTGCGATGACCATCCCCGTGGCCCCCGATCCCTCAGCGAGCCCGGCGACGGCGGGCTCCGCGATCGCGCAGGACGGCGTCGCGGCAGCCGATCCGGCCTCCGCCGAGAGCACGAACGCGGTGCTCGGGATGATCGCGTACGGCCAGCTCGCGGCGTTCTCGAGGCTGGCGGCCGACGCCGCCCTCGCGCCCGAGCTCTCGCAGCGTCTGCGCCTGAGCCGCCTGGCCGGCCTCGCGCTGCGTCGGCTGGACCGGGTGGCCGAGCGCCTGGAGGAGCTCGGCCACGACCTCGAGCCGGTCATGGCGCCGTTCGCGGGCGTGCTCGTCGAGTTCGACCAGCGCACCGCCCCGGGGACCTGGTGGGAGCGGCTGCTCAAGGGCTACGTCGGCTACGGCGTGGCCGACGACTTCAGCCGGATCGTCGCGCAGCGGCTCGACCCTGACACGCGCGACATGGTGGTCGACGTACTCGCCGACGAGGCGTACGCGGAGCTCGTCGTGGACGCCCTCGCGGCCGCGGCCGCGCAGGACCCGACGCTCGCGTCCCGCCTCGCGCTGTGGGGACGGCGCCTGGTCGGCGAGGCGCTCGGCGTCGTGCAGCGCGTCCTGGCGGACCACCCAGACCTGCGTGGCCTGCTCGAGGTCGGCACACCCGGCGACGCCCAGCAGCGGCTGTTCTCCGCCCTCACGGCCGAGCACAGCCGCCGCATGGAGCGCCTCGGGCTCACGCCCTGAGGTCGGCCGGCCTCGTCAGAGGTTGTGGAAGCCGACCTTGCCCTTCTCGTCGCCGCCGATCTCGACGTAGCCCACCGCGGACGCCGGGACCACGACGCGGCGGCCGCGGGTGTCCGTCAGCTCGACGGGCGCGCCCACCTCGAGCGCCTTGAGCACGCCCTTGACGACGTCGTCCGAGGTCTGGTCGGTCTCCAGCACCAGCTCCCGTGCTACGTGCTGCACACCGATCGTGATCTCCACGCCCATCGCCTCCGTCTGTCGCCGTCGTGCCTGCGTCCTGCCTGCCGTTCATCCTAGGCAGGCCCGGCGGGCTCGGCCCGCCCTGTCCGCGCAGGGCTGATCACGCCGCGCGCCCGGCGGGGCGCCGGTCACGTGCCGGTGGGCTCGGGGGACTCGCGGTCGCGGACCAGGCCCGCGACGCCGCGCCAGGCGAGCTGGGTGACCAGCTCCACGGTGTCCTCGACGCCGACCTCCCGCGAGCGGTAGCGGGTCGTGGCGGCCACCCGGGCCATGCCCACGAGGGCCGAGCTCAGCAGCTCCGCCTGCTCCGGGGGCAGCCCGGCCAGCTCGCGCAGGGCCCGGCAGATCGCGTGCGCGGCGTCCGCGGAGGCCTGCTCGACGCGCGAGCGCACACCGCTGTCCCGGGTCACGTCCGACTCGAACAGCAGGGAGAAGGAGTCGCCGGCGTGCTCCACGAACTCGACGTAGGCCTGGACGATCCCGCGGACGACGGCGCGGCCGTTCTGCTGGTCACCCCGGCCGGCCGTCGCCAGGGCGTCGTCGACGGCGGCCACGAGCGCCTCGCCACGGTGGTCGACGACGGCGAGGTACAGGTCGAGCTTGGACGGGAAGTGGCGGTAGAGCACCGGCTTGCTGACCTCGGCACGCTCGGCGATGTCGTCCATCGAGACGTGGTGATAGCCCTCGCGCGCGAACAGGTCCTGCGCGACGGCGAGCACCTGGGCGCGTCGCGTATCGCGATCCATGCGCGCGGCGCGGGGCCGGTGCCCAGGACTGGTCATCCGCCGATGCTAGCGAGAGGGCTCCCACGCGGCGGGGCCCGGACCTCGGCCGTGGTACCCGGACTCGCCGCCCGGGTGTCACCATGGGTCGGTGCCCTCCCACGTCGACCCGTCGCCCCGGGGCCGCGCCCCGGTGCGCCGCCTGCTCGAGCGCCGCGTGCCGGCGGGCGCACTCGCGGTGGCGGCGCTGCTCGGGCTCGGCGCCGGCGTCGCAACCGGTGCCGTGGCGCA
>NZ_JACEXH010000241.1:0-3811 GCF_014525465.1 Actinotalea sp. JY-7885
CCAGCGCGTCGCCCTGGCCCGGACGCTCGCCGCGGCGCCGCGCGCGCTCGTCCTCGACGAGCCGCTCGCGGCGCTGGACCCGCGCACGCGGGCCGACGTGCAGCGCGCGCTCGCCGAGCACCTCGCGAGCTTCGCCGGGCCGTGCGTGCTGGTGACGCACGACGTCGTGGACGCGCTGGTCCTCGCTGACCGCCTCGTCGTGCTCGAGGCGGGTCGGGTCGTGCAGGACGCGACCCCGGGCGACGTCGTGCGGCGGCCCGCGACGCCGTACGCGGCGCACCTGCTCGGGCTCAACCTGTTCGAGGCACCGGTCCCGTTCCCGACCGCCGGCGGGCCGCCCGCCGCGGGTGCGCGCGTCGCCGTGCGGCCGTCAGCCATCGCGCTGGGGCCGGCCGGAGCGGCGGACCAACCCTGGAGCGGCACCGTGGCGGCCGTGTCGGCCCGCGGGGAGCACGTGCGCGTGGAGGTCGACGCCGTGCCGCCGGCCGTCGTCGAGACCACGGCCGCCGACCTGCCGCCCTACGTGCGCCCGGGCGAGCGCGTCACCCTGACGGTCAGCCCCGCGCCGACGCCGTACTGACCGGCCACCCAGGTCAGAGCAGGGCCGGGGTGTCCGCGTGCGTCCACGGGGCCGCCCCTCTTTACTGATCACATGGACCGACGACGCCTGCGACCCGTGCTCGCCGCTGCCCTCCTGCCCGCCCTCGCCCTGCCCCTCGCGGCATGCAGCCCCGACAACGACGTCAACTCGCTCTCCAGCGGGTTCGACCTCGCGCACGACGACCCGATGGGCTTCGTGGCATGCCGCGACCTGTGGGCCGCCGAGAGGCTCGACGGCGACGAGCGCGACGAGCTCATGGACGCGGTCGCCGCGTCGGCCGCGAGCGCGGAGTCCCGCCCCATCCGCGACACCGTCGACCCGCCCGTGACGAACGCCAGCTCCGAGCGCATCGGCTCCGACCAGCGCGGCGAGTTCACCGTCGACGAGGACGCCCTGCGCGAGGGCTGCATCGAGGCGGGCTTCAACCCCGAGGACGTCACCGACAACGACGACGAGGGCGTCGAGGGCGACTCCACCTCCTCCTGACCCCTGCTCCACCTCCTCCTGACCCCGCCACCACGCTCCTCCTGACCCCGCCGCGCGCCGAATGTGCGGAGCGTGTGACCGGTGTGGCTGGTGCTGCTGGAGGGATTCCCTCCAGCACCACCAGCCCCATCGGCACCACGCTCCGCACGTTTGGGGCGGGCGCGCCCCCCCGCCCGCCCCCGCCCCCAGACACCCCACCCCTCGGACGGCGAAGGGCCCGAGCCTCGCGGCTCGGGCCCTTCGCCGTCCGACGGCCGCGTCGCGCTCGGCGGCGCTCGCTCGACGGCGCTTACGTCACTCGGACGTCGGCGGCTCGTCCTTGCCGGCCTCCTCGAGCGCGTCCGCCTCCTCCTTGGTGGCGTGGACGGCGCCGTCGGCGTGCTCCGGCGGACCGTAGACCGTGTAGAGGATCAGCGGGTTCTCGCCGGTGTTGACGAAGTTGTGCTTCCTGCCTGCCGGCACGACGACGAGGTCGCCCTGGCTGACCTTGCGCTTCTGCCCCGAGACGGTCGCCTCACCGATGCCGCTGACGAACGTCAGGATCTGGTCGGTGTCCTCGTGGACCTCCTCGCCGATCTCGCCGCCCGGCGGGATCGTCATGATGACCAGCTGGGTGTGCTCGCCGGTCCAGAGCACCCGTCGGAAGTCGGGGCTCTGCTGGGCGACGGTCGCGATCGTGAAGTGCTCCATGCGGGGGCGCTCCTCTGCTCGGGTCGGTTGGGGACCCCACTGTCCTACCGCGCCCGCCCGCTCGCCGCGCGGCGAGCGGGCGGGGTCGGCACGGTCGTCAGCGGCGCGAGCGCCGGGTGGCGGTGTCCGCGTCGGCCTGGGAGTCCGGGTCCGCGTCGGAGCCCCGCGACTCGCGCAGCGCCCGTCCGGCCGCGACGTCCTTGGCGTGCTGCTGCTGCTTCTTCTCACTGGCCTTGGTGTCGCGCGGCGGCAGCTGGATGGTCTCCTCGGCCTCGATGCCTGCCTGCAGCTCACGTCCGCGCTCGAGCTCGGCGTCGAGCTCCGCGCCGAACAGCAGCGCGTTGTTGGTGAGCCAGACCCACAGCAGGAAGATGATGACGCCGGCGAGCGCACCGTAGGTCGCGCTGTAGCTGCTGAAGTTCGCCACGTAGAAGCCGAAGGCAGCGGTCGCGATCGCCCACACGAGGATGAACACGAACGACCCGACGCTCAGCCACCGGAACTTGGGCTGGCGCACGTTCGGGGTCCCCCAGTAGAGGATCGCGACCGCGAGCGCGACCAGCAGCACGATGACCGGCCACTTCGCGATGTTCCACACGGTGACGGCCTGTGCACCCAGGCCGACGGCGCCCCCGATCGCCTCGGCGACAGGACCGGACAGGACGAGCGCGACGCAGATGACGGCCACCAGCACGAGGGTGATCAGCGTGATGAGGAGCATCCACGGCCGCAGCTTCCAGATCGGCCGGCCCTCGTCGATCTCGTACATCCGGTTCATCGCGCGGCTGAAGGCGTTCACGTACCCCGACGCCGACCACAGCGCGACGAGCAGACCGGTGATCAGCGCGAGGCCCGCACCCTCCTGGCTGGCGAGGTTCTCCACGATGCCCTTGACGAACTCGAGGTCCAGCCCGGGCGCCAAGTCTCCCGCGAGGTCCATCACCCGGGTGACGATCTGCTCGCCGTTGCCGAAGACTCCGAGCAGCGACACGAGCGCCAGCGCGGCCGGCGCCACGGCGAGCACCGCGTAGTACGTCAGGGCGGCGGCCATGTCGGTGCACTGGTCGCGCAGGAACTCCCGGAACGTCTTCTTCAGGACGTAGAACCACGACGGCTTCGTCAGGTCCGTCGGTGAGTCGGGCTTGCCGGGGTGGTCGGGGTGCGGCGCGTCCGTCTTCTCGGTCGCGTGCTCGTCGGTGCGGTGGTGGGCCATCGTCGTCTCCTCGTCCAGCGTGATCAGGCGGCGTCAGGTCGTGGGTGCGGCGGGTCGTCGGCTCCGGGCGGGGCTCCGGGCGGGAAGCCGCGTCGCGCGGCGAGGTAGGACGGCTCGCGCAGCCTCGCCAGCCACGGGTAGACCCCGAGGCCCGCCGGCGGGGCGAGGGGCTCGAAGCGCACGGGCGGGTCCAGCTCGGGGCCTGCCCGACCGGCGACGAGGAGCGAGCCGAACGCGCGCCACGCGCCGCCGAACGGCGCCCAGACGAGCGTCAGGCGCCACGGGTCGAGGTCGAGGGCCTCCGCGAGCGCGGCCGGCTGCGTCGGCAGCTCGCGCGGCGGGTCCGCGAGCGCCGCGACCATGACGGGCCCGCGCGCGGTGCGGAACGGCATCACGGAGCTGTACGTCCCGCGCCCGACGGCGCGCTGCGCCGCCAGCACGTGCCGCAGCCCGACGGGTCGGCCCGTGGTCGACAGCAGCAGGTCCTCCCCCGCCGGGGTCCGCAGCGCGAGGCCGTGCACATCCGGCCAGCCGGCGGGCAGACCTGCGCCGCGCGAGAGGCGCACGACGACGTCGTCGGTCCCCGCGCCGTCGAACCACGCCACCCCCGTCGAGCCGCCGGTGCGCTCCAGCTGCCCGCGCAGCACGGCGCCGCGCGGGTGCATGGGCTTGGCGCGTCGCGCCCGGGCCGCCCGCTCGACCACTGCCGCCAGGCCGGACCCGAGGCCGTCGAGGAGGCGCACGGCCGACGCTCCCGCGCCGTGCGCGGCCGGTTCGTCGGCGACGTGCCGGCCCCGGGGCGCAGGCGCGGACCCGGCGTC
>NZ_JACEXH010000024.1:0-24290 GCF_014525465.1 Actinotalea sp. JY-7885
CAGCCCGCGGCGACCAGCAGCGCGAGCAGGGCGCACGCGGCCGCCCCGCGCGGAGAGCGGCGGTGGCGGCGGGCGACGGCGGGGGCGGCGACGGGTGGAACGGGGAGCACACCCCAGGATCGGTGCCGCCGGCCCCGCGGGCCGCGCCCGCCACGCCGAGGGCTCATGGGACGGGCGTCACCGTCCAGGCACCGTTGGTCATGATCGCGAGGACGCCCGGCATCGCGATCTCGTAGGTGTCGGCGAACGGGGCGGAGTCGCCGAACAGCACGGTCGCGGGGTTCCCGGAGGCGTCGACGTCCACGGCGGAGTAGGCGCGGCCGTGGAACGAGTCCTCGGGACCGGCCGGCGTGTAGGAGACCTCGAGGCGGCCCGCGGTGTCGCCGAGGAAGAGCACCGTCGACCCCGTGCCCTGCTGCGGCCCTGTGACGAGCTCCAGGTCGTTCCAGCTCTCCAGGGTCAGTGTCCACGGCCCCTCGGCGTGGACGACGACCGCCTGCTCCGGCGCCGTGTCGCGGAAGATGTCGAGGAGGTACGAGCCCGAGTACGGCGCCGGCCCCTGCCCCCAGGGCTCTCCGCGGTCGGGGGCCGTGACGACCACCTCCCCGGCGCACGCCGTGCAGTCGATGCCGACGACCAGGGCCGTCTCGCCCTGCCGTGTGTATCCGACGACGGCGGACCCGGACCCGCTCACGGTCGCGGGGACGCCGTCCCCGACCGGGCCCGCATGCAGCTGCTGCTCGGGCAGCGGGCGCTCGGTCGGCGTGGGCGCCGGCGTGGGCGTGGGCGTGGGGCTGGGGGTGGCGCCGGCCGCCGGGCTCGCGGCGACCGGCTTCGGGGACTTGTCGACGGGCGCGTCGTCGGCCGCGCACGCGGTGAGCGCGAGGGCGAGCAGGAGCACCGGGACCCCGGCGGACGCGACACGGACGGGGCGCGGTGCGGGCATCCCCGCATCATGCCGGACCTGCGCGGTGCCGCCCCACCCGGCCCGGCCCGGCCCGCGCCGCACGGCGCGTCCGTGCGGACCGTGGGGCCGGAGTGACTCCTGGGGCGGGAGTGCCGTCACACCGGCCCCACGGGCCCCACCATCACCACGCTCCGCACCGACCGGCACAGCGGGCCGGGTGAGGGCTGCGCCCGGCGCGCGCCGGGAGCGGTCAGGCGGCGTCGACCGAGGGCGTCGAGGCCCGTGCGTCGGCGACCTGGTGGCGGCGCAGGAGCAGCAGGACGCCCGTCGCCGTGAGGATGAGCGCGACGCCGACGGCGAGGGCCGCCTGGCCGTCCGCGGCCCGGATCACGGCCGCGCCGACCGCCGCACCGACGCCCATGGCCGCCACCGCGAGGAAGCGGTCGAGCCAGCCCGCGTTGGCGCCGCGCGGGGCGCCCGCCAGGCGGCTGTCCCGCGCGAGGTTCGCGAGCGTGCTGGTGACGACGACCGTGGTGATGTCGGCGTTCCCGACGGGCTTCGCCGCCGCCACCTGTGCCCCCATGAGCGCGGCCAGCAGCGCGGTGATCACCAGCATCATGGGCGTCCCGAGGTCGCCCACGGCGAACCAGACCCCGCACAGGACCGCGGCCAGACCCGTCCCGACGACCAGCGTCCACAGGCTCGCGGCCGGCAGCACCTCGGCCCTGCCGCGCGGCACCACCCGGCCGCCGACGATCGACCCGAGCACGAAGCCCGCGAGCGCGACGGCGTTGTTGAGGAAGGGGATCTCCTCGACGCCCGCGAGCGCGAACCCCAGGAAGAGCACGTTGCCCGTCATGTTGCCGGTGAACACCCGGTCCAGGCTCAGGTAGCTGACCGCGTCGATGAGGCCGGTCGACGCGGTCAGCAGCAGCAGGCCGGTCGTGGCGAGGGCGCGTGCACGGGGGTCCGCCGCACGCGCCGTCGCGGCGTCGCGCGCGCGCTCCGGCGGTCCCATCGGGTCGGTCCTCGTCTCGTCGAGTCCCCCGACGCTAGCCGCCCGCTCCGTCGACGGGAGATCCGACGGTCCGACGACGGGTCAGAACGCCGGCGGGGGGTGGTGGATGGGGCCGTCGAGCTCGCCCAGCGGACCCCCGCCGCCTCCCCACCGGCGGGCGACCATCTCGGCCGCGATCGAGATCGCCGTCTCCTCCGGCGTCCGAGCGCCGAGGTCGAGCCCGACGGGCGACGCCAGCCGGGCCAGCTCCGTCCCGGTGAGCCCGGCCTCCCGCAGGCGACGGCACCGGTCCTCGTGCGTCCGGCGCGACCCCATCGCACCGATGAAGCCGAGCGCGGGCGAGCGGAGCGCGACCTCGAGCAGCGGGACGTCGAACCGCGCGTCGTGCGTCAGGACCAGCAGGGCCGTGCGCCTGTCCGTCCGCCCCGCGGCGACCTCGGCGGCGAGGTACCGGTGCGGCCAGTCGACGACGACGTCGTGGGCGTCCGGGAAGCGCTCGCGCGTGGCGAACACGGGCCGCGCGTCGCACACCGTGACGCGGTGGCCGAGGAACCGGCCCACGGTCGTCACGGCGGCCGCGAAGTCCGTGACGCCCGCGACGATCAGCCGCGCCGGCGCGGCGAACACCTCGACGAGCACGCGGCACCCCGTGCCCTGACGCTCGCCGTCGGCGCCGTAGGTGAGCACCTCGGTCCGGCCCGCACCGATCAGCCCGGCGGCGTCCGCCGCCACGGCGGCGTCCAGCCGCCCGCCTCCGAGGGTCCCCGACGCGTCACCACCCTGCGCCGTCGGGACGACCAGCAGCTGGGCCCCGACGCGCGCCGGGTCGGGGTGCTCGACCACGGTCGCGAGCCCGGCGGGCCGGTGCGCGCCGACCGCCGCCGCGAGGCCGCGCGCGAGGGCGACGTCGTCCGGGCCGCGGCTCCCGGGAGGCGCACCGGTCGCTGCGCCCGCGATGTGCCTGCGCACCAGGACCTCGATGGTGCCGCCGCACGTCAGGCCCACGGCGAGTGCCGCGTCGTCGCTCACGCCGTAACGCACGACCGTGGGCACACCGCTCACGAGCACCTCGCGCGCCAGCTCGTAGACGTCCCCGTCGACGCAGCCGCCCGAGACCGAGCCCAGGACCGCACCGTCGGCGCTCACGAGCATCGAGGCGCCCGCGTCCCGCGGTGCCGAGCTCCACGTCTGGACCACCGTGGCGACCGCGACCGCCTTCCCTCGATCGAGGAGTGCGGCGGCCTCGTTCAGGATCCCGTGCACGCGCCGCCCCGCTCTGGGCCGGCGACGGCGCCCGGCGCGACGTCGACGTCCACGCCGTCCCCCACGTCACCGCACTCGACCCGCACCGGTGCGTGCGCCGCGAGGTACGCGCGCGCGCCGCGGTCGCCCTCCGCGGACCGTCCCGCACCCGCCCAGTGGTCGCGTCCCAGGAGCACGGGGTGCCCCGGGACACCGTCGTACGTCGCCTGCGCGAGGGCCGTCGGACCCCCCAGCGCGACGAGCCGCCGCACCGCGGCGGACGTCAGGCCCGGGGTGTCCACGAGGGTCACGACCACGGCGGCGGCCGGGGTGTCCGCGAGCGCCCGCAGCCCCGCGCGTAGGGACGCGCCCATCCCGCCCTCCCAGTCGGCAGCGACGAGGACCTCCGTGCCGGGCGGCACGAGTCCTCTCGCCTCATCCGCGCCGGCGCCCAGCACGACGAGCCGAGGCACGCAGCCGGCGCCGGCCAGGGCGTGCACCCGGTCGGCGAGCCAGCCCTCGACGAGGGCCTTGGGGCGGCCGTACCGGCGCCCGGCGCCGGCCGCCAGCACCAGTCCCGCGACGCAGGCCGCGGCGGGCGCGCTCACCGCACCTGGCCCGCCCGCGCCCGCAGCCGGGGCAGGACGTGCTGCTGGTAGAGGCGCAGGAAGCGCCGCTGGTCGGCGCCAGGGTGGTGGAAGACGAGGTGGGTGAAGCCCATGTCGACGTACTCCCAGATCCGGTCCACGTGCTCGTCGGGGTCGTCGGAGACGATGAACCGCGAGGCGGTGCGCTCCGTAGGCAGCGCGTCCGCGAGGCGCTCCATCTCGATCGGGTCCTCGACGCCGGTCTTCTCGTCGCTCGAGAGGGCGAGGGCACCCCAGAACCGCGTGTCCTCGAAGGCACGCTCGCGATCGGTGTCGAAGGACACCTTCACCTCGATCATGAGGTCGAGGTCGCTCAGCCCACGGCCGGCGCGGGCGGCCCCCTCGGCGAGCGCGGGCAGCAGGGTCTCGGTGTAGAGGGTCCTGTCCTTGCCCGACGTCGTGATGAAGCCGTCAGCGACGCGTCCGGCGAGACGGGTCGCGGCCGGCCCCGAGGCCGCGACGTAGAGCGGCACCGGCTGCTCCGGTCGGTCGTACACGGTCGCGCGGTCGACGCGGTAGTACGTGCCGTCGACCGTCACGCGCTCCCCCTCCCACAGGGCGCGCATGAGCGTGATGGCCTCCTTGAACCGGGCGAAGCGCTCCTTGCCGTCCGGCCACTCGATACCGAGCGGCGCCTCGTTCATCGCCTCCCCTGTGCCGATGCCCAGGACGACGCGCCCCGGGGCGAGGCAGCCGAGAGTAGCGAAGGCCTGCGCGACCACGGCGGGGTGGTAGCGGAAGGTGGGCGTGAGCACGCTGGTGCCGAGCACCACCCGCTCCGTGCTCGTCGCCAGGGCGCCGAGCAGCGGCAGGGCGGCGGGTGCGTGGCCTCCCGTGTGCCGCCACGGCTGCAGGTGGTCGGACACGAACACCGAGTCGAAGCCTGACTGCTCGGCGAGCACCGCGAAGTCCAGGAGGTCGCGGGGGCCGAACTGCTCGACCGACGCCTTGTAGCCGAATCTCAGCATGGGGTTCTCCTCTCGGTGGCCCGGGTGGGCGATGCCGCGACAGCGGCGGGTCGTCCGGGACGGTTCATGTGCGGGCCCCTCGTGTGCGGGCCCCGTGTCCCGCCGACGGCAGCGGCGAGCGCCGCCCGGGCGGCGCGGCGAGGGCGCTGCGCACGACGTCGCCGACGAGCGCGCGCACACGCCGCCGCGCCTGCTCGGTCCCCGCCGCCACGTGGGGCGTGACGAACGTGGCGAGTCGCAGCAGCTCGTGGTCGCGCGGCACCGGCTCGGTCTCGAAGACGTCGAGCGCCGCGCCGGCGAGTCGCCCGTCGCGCAGCGCGGCAGCGAGGGCTGTCTCGTCGACCAGGCCACCTCGGCTCGCGTTGACCAGCACGGCGCCCGGGCGCATGCGCGCGAGGCGGGCCGCGTCCACGAGGTGGTGCGTCGCCCCGACCAGGGGCGCATGCAGGGTCACGACGTCGCTCTCGGCGAACAGCGTGTCGAGGTCGACGTGGCGCGCGCCGTCCTCGTCCGCGGGCCGCGGCGCGACGTCGTGGTAGAGCACCGCGCTCCCGAAGCCCGCGAGCCGCCGCCGGACCGCGCGCCCGATCGACCCGAAGCCCACGATGCCGACCGTCAGGGCACCGAGCTCGCGGCCCAGGGGTCGCGCCGACCACCCGTACGTCCGCAGGCCCGCGTCGGCGGCGACGGCGTCGCGCAGGACGACCAGCATGGCCATGACCGTCCAGTCGGCGACCGCCTCGGCGTTGTAGCCGGGCGCGCTCACCACCTCGATCCCCTGCGCTGCGGCGGCGTCGACGTCGATCACGCCGTCCAGGCCCACGGACGGCTGGACCACGAGCCGGCACCGATCGAGTCCACGCAGCGTCGCCGCGTCGAGACGGAACCGCCGCGACGCGTCGCCCACGACGACGTCGGCGCGCGCGAGGTCGCCGGCGAGGTCGCCGATCGTCGCGTCGCGCGGCGCGAGCGTCGCGGTCGCGGGCTGCGGCGCGCCCACGAGCCACGAGTCGACGAGCTCACGGGGGTAGTCGGACAGGCAGACGACGTGCATGCGGCACCTCTCAGGACGAGGGACGGACGGACCTCAGACGGGGTAGGGGCGGCTGCGCACGACCTTGTCCAGATCGAGCGCCATGCCCAGCCCGGGAGCTGTCGGGCACACGACGGCGCCGTCCACCGGGACGATCGGCTCCGCGAGCACGTGCTGGTAGAGGGGCATGAGCCGCGACAGGTACTCCATCTGCGGGACCAGCGACGGCGGCGCGGCGAAGGACACGGCGGCGTTGCACTGGAGCGACTGCCCGTGCGGGATCGCCTGCGCGCCGGCCGCGGCGACGAGCGCGAGGATCTTCATCGTCTCGGAGATGCCGCCCGCCCAGTGCGGGTCCGGCTGGTAGAGGTCGAGCACGTCAGCGGCGACGAGCTCGGCGAAGCCCCACCGCGTGTACTCGTGCTCCCCGCCCACCACCTGCACGCCGCCCGGCAGGCGTCGGCGCAGCGTGCGGTAGCCCGCGAGATGGTCGGCCGGGAGCGGCTCCTCGATCCAGCGCAGCCCGAGGCCGGCGCACGCGCGCGCGACGTCGACCGTGAAGGCGACGTCCCACGAGCTCCACGCGTCGAGCATGATCTCGACACCCGGTCCGGCCGCGTCCCGCACGGTGCCCACGAGCTCCACGACGGCGTCGACCCCGGCCGCCCCGTCCTCGGGCCCGGAGCGCGGGAACCACTTGAGGCCCCGGTACCCCGCGCCGACGAGCTCGCGCGTGCGTCGCGCGACGTCGGCGGGCAGCAGGGACTCACCGAGCGTCGAGACATAGGCCGGGATCTGCTGGCGGGTGGGCCCTCCGAGGAGCACGTGGGCGGGCACGCCGAGCCGCTGCCCGCGCAGGTCCCACAGCGCGCAGTCGAGGGCGGACAGCGCCACCATCCCGGTGCCCTTGCGACCGTGGATCGCCGACCGGTACAGGACGTCCCACAGCCGCTCTGACGCCATGGGGTCGGCGCCGAGCACCAGCGGCCGCAGCACCCGTTGGATCGTGAACGCCTGCTCCGGGGACAGCTGCGTGACGGTCCCCGTCAGACCCTCGTCCGTGTCCACGTGCAGGAGCGTCGAGCTGACCTCGAACCGGTCGGGCCCGACCTGCGTGAACGTCTGCGGCGGCGCGGCCCGCAGCTCCGGGTAGATGTCCGTCGGCCGCCGCAGCCGGTCGAGGAAGACGCCTCCCGGCGCCTCGACGACACCGGTGTACTCGACGCAGCGCACGTCGGTGATCCTCACGCGTGTCCCCTCTCCAGGTACTCCCTGATGACCTGCTCCACGCAGGCCGCCGTCCGCGTCCACGACGCCTGGCCGAACCGCTCGGCCAGCGGCACGACCGGTGCGTCGAGCCCGTGGCCCGCCCGCACGGTCCCCGCCACGACGAGCACCGGGACCCCGGCCCGGCGCGCGCGGTCGACGACGCCCCCGACGACCTTGCCCTGACTCGAGCCGCCGTCCAGGCACCCCTCGCCGGTGACCACGAGGTCCGCGTCGGCGAGCGCCGCGTCGAGTCCGGCGTGCCGCGCCACGAGGTCGAACCCGGGCACGAGCCGGGCGCCGAGAGCCGCGAGCCCGCCGCCCAGGCCCCCGGCGGCACCGCCGCCGGGCAGGTCCCGGACGTCCACACCCCAGCGGTCGAGGTACTCCTGCGCCTGCCGGGCAAGGCGCCGCGTCAGCACGGCGACCTGCGCCGTGCCGGCGCCCTTCTGGGGCCCGAAGACCGCGGCGGCGTCAAGGAAGCGCGTGGTCACGTCGCACGCCACCACCACCGGCACGGCGGCACCCGGACCCCCCAGCGGCCGCCGGAGGGCGAGGACCTCGAGGGCGCCGCTGCCCCCGTCCGTCGTCGCGGAGCCGCCGAGCGTCACGACCACCTCGCGCGCACCGGCGTCGACGGCGGCGACGACGAGCTCGCCCGTGCCGCGGCTGGTCGCCGCCACGGGGTCGTTGCCCTCGGCGCCGCCGACGAGGTCGAGCCCCGAGGCCCGCGCGGCCTCGACCACCGCGACGCCGTCGGGGCGCAGCAGCCACGCCGCGTCGACGGGCCGCCCGAGGGGGTCGGTGACCCGCGTGACCCGGTTGGCGCCGCCGAGCGCCTCGAGCGTGCCCTCCCCACCGTCGGCCAGGGCCAGCGCCGTCCCCGTCCACCCCGCGGCCCGGGCGCCCGCGAGCACGGCGGCCGCGACGTCGGCCGCCGTCGCCGAGCCCCGGAACTTGTCCGGCACCGCCAGGACCCTCACGGCGCACTCACGAACGTGGCACGCGCCGTCGTGCGGTCGCGTGACATCACGGAGACGACGGCGAGCACACCGAGCCCCAGTGCCCCGGCGCCGACGGCGGCCGGCCCACCGACCGCCGCGCCCGCCAGGAAGCCGAGCAGCGCGGCGCCCGCCGCCGTGCCACCGTCGAAGGCGGCGTTCCACACGGAGCTGGCGGTCGGCGCGTGCGCGTCCGGCACGCGGGCGAGGCTGACGTCGAGGGTGACGCTCTGGAGGGCGCCGAAGGCGACGCCGAACAGGCCGGCGCCGACGACGAGCGACGCCGTGCCGCCGACGTCGGCGTCCCGCAGGCCCAGGGCGACGGCCGCGAGACCGGCGGTCCCCAGGACGAGCAGGACCGGTGTGACGACGCGGTGCCCCCGGCGGTCCGTCAGGTGCCCGACGCGCCAGCGTGCGAGCGCACCGGTCGCGCCGTAGACGAGCAGAGCCACGGCGGCCACGGGCCCGTCGGGCCGCTGGAGCGGCAGCACGGTGACCAGCCCGCCGCCGCACATCGTCACGAGGAAGAGCGTCGCCGTGGGGAGCAGCAGGCGCCTGACGGTCGGCCCGAGGGCGCCGCGCCCGTCCCGCCTGCCCGGCTCCGCACCGACGCGGTCCCGCGGCAGCCCGCGCACGACCAGCGCCAGGAGCGGGGCGGCGGCGAACCACGCGACCACGGGGAACCGGCCGTCGAGCGTGAGGGCGGTGGTCGCCGACACCACCACCATGTTCGGGATCGCCGCCGACAGGCCGTAGATGCCGATCGCCTCGCCCTGCCGCTCACGCGGCGCCGCCCGGGGGATCGCGACGGCGCCGACCACGGTGAGCAGCGCGAACCCGACCCCGCGCACGGCTGACAGCACGTACCAGGAGCCGAGGTCGTCGACCAGCAGGTACGCCGGTGACGGCGCCCCGAGCAGCACGGCTCCGGCGACGAGCAGGGTCCGGACCGACCATCGCCGCATGAGGGCTCCCGCCACGAGCTGCGTGGCGACCGTGACGGCGAGCATCACACCGGTCACCGTGCCGACGACGGCCTCGGGGTGGCCCAGCTGCGCGGCCCGCAGCGGCAGCGCGCCGAGCGTCGCCGAGAAGCTCACGAACCCCGCGAGGTTGGTGAGGAACACCGCGCGCACGACCGCCGAGCGCCACAGCGACTGCGACGCGGCCGCCGCCCGGGCGCTCATGCGGGGCCCTCGTCGTGGACCGGACCCGAGGTCGTCGTGGTCGTCCGGCTCACGACCCGTCCCGACCGCAGGACGAGGCGGTCCGCGGGGGCCAGGGCGATGGCGTCGCCGAGGCTCGCGGCGCGGACGGCGAGAAGGTCGGCGCGGCGTCCGACGACGGGACCTGCCTGCGGCAGGCGGAGCACGGCGCGCGCGGCGGGGACCGTCATGCGCCACGCCTGCTCGAGCGTGCGGTGCCCGGCCGTGACGAGCAGCGACGCGGTCTCGAACGGGTCGAGGCGTCCCACGGGGTTGAACGGGTCCCGCACGTTGTCGCCGCCGGCGGCCACGCTCACCCCGGCGCGCTCGAGCGCGTCCAGCGCCGTGAGCCCCCGCGGGGTCGGGTGGGCGCCGCGACCCTGGAGGTGCAGGTTGGTCGCCGGCAGGGTGACGACCGCGAGCCCCGCGGCCGCGACCTCCGCCGCCACCTCGTCGGCGAGGGCCGGGGCGAGGGACCCGAGCGAGACGGCATGGCTCGCCGTGACGGGCACCTCGACCTGCGCCGCGAGCGATGCCAGGCGGCGCAGCGTGAGGACCGAGCCGTCGGTCGTCTCGTCGACGTGGAGGTCGACCGGGCACCCGGCGTCCACCGCGACCTGGAGGCACGCGTCCATCGCCTCGTCGGGCGCGGCCTCGCTGAAGGGGTTGCCGCCGACGGCGTCCGCGCCCGCCGCGAGCGCGTCGCGCAGGATGCGCACGTGCTCGCCCCACGTCACGCCGGCCGCCGGACCGCCGACGTGCGCGACGACCTCGAGGTCGACGTACGGCGCCATCTCCTCGCGCACCTGGGCGAACGCCTCGACCGCGCGCAGACCGAGCAGGCGCCCGCAGCCGAGGTGCGTGCGCACCGCGGTGACCCCGTTGCGGACCAGCAGGCGCAGCGCGCGCCGCGCCCGGCGGCGGATGTCCGCGGCGTCGGACGCGAGCAGCACGGCCTCGTACCCCGCCATGGCACCCGCCAGCGTGCCGAGCGGGTTGGCGACCCGGTCCACCGTGAAGACCTTGTCGAGGTGGGCGTGGGGCTCGACGAGCGACTCGACCAGCAGGTACCCGTCGAGGTCGGTCACCGACGTCGCCGGACCGGACGTCCCGGCCGGGCGCACGGCCGTGACCACGTCGCCCGTGATCTCGACGTCGACCGTGCTGCCGTCGGGCAGCAGCGCGTTGGTGAGGAGCACGTCAGCCCTTCACCCCGCCGCCGGCGATCTGGGTCACGTAGCGCTGCAGGTAGGCGAAGATCAGCAGCACCGGGATCATCACGAGCACGCCGGCCGCGAGGAGCCTGCCCCAGTCCGTCGTGAACTCGCCGATGAGCGAGTTGAGGCCGACCGAGAGCGTGCGCTTGGAGTCCGTGTCGATGAACGTGTTGGCGTACAGGAACTCCTCCCACACCTGGATGATCGTGAAGACCGCCGCCGCCATGACGCCCGGCATGGCCGGCGGGAGCACGACGCGCCACAGCGCCTGGAACCGGCTGCAGCCGTCGATCATCGCCGCCTCCTCGACCTCCACCGGCACGGCCATGAAGTAGTTGCGCATGAGCCAGATGCAGAACGGCAGCGCGAACGAGACGTACACGAGCGTCAGCCCGACCAGCGAGTCCAGCAGGCCCAGGGTGTTGACGGTCTTGTACAGCGGGATCGCCAGGAGGACCGCGGGGAACATCTGCGCCGCGACGACGACGAGGAGCATGCCCCGGTTGCCGAGGAACGTGAACCGGGCGAACCCGTAGCCCGCGAGGATGGCCAGGAGCAGCGCGATCGTCGTCGTGCCGACCGCGACCACCACCGAGTTCATGAAGTACGTGAAGAACGCGGTGTCGACGAGCTTCTCGTAGTGACCGAGGTAGATGCCGCTCGGCAGGAGCCGCTTGTCCGCGCCGTTGAGCTCCGGCGTCGTCTTGAACGACGAGACGACCATGTAGGCGAACGGCAGCACCGTGCCCACCAGGAACAGCAGTGCCACGAGGTGCGCGCCGCCGCTGGCGCGTGTCCGGGAGGTCGTCATCGCCGCTTCTCCTTCCGACCCTCGACGACGTAGAAGTAGAGGACGGCGAGCACCATCATCATCACGAAGATGACCATGGCGATGGCCGCGGCCTTGCCGAAGTCGAACTCCTGGAAGGCCGTGCGGTAGGCGACGGTCGTCAGGATGTCGGTGGCACCCACGGGCCCGCCGCGGGTGAACAGCCAGATGCCGTTGAAGTTGTTGATCGCGCCCGAGATGGTCGTCAGGGTCACGAGGGCGAGCGACGTGCGGATCCCGGGCACGGTGACGTGGAGGAACCGCTGCCAGGCGTTCGCGCCGTCGATCATCGCCGCCTCGTACTGCTCGGGCGGGATCTGCTGCATCCCGGCCAGCAGGATGACCGCGGTGAACGGGGTCCACTTCCACGCGCTGATGAGCACGAGGGTGGGCAGCGCGGTCGAGGTGTTCGCGAGCCACATCGGGGGGTTCTCCAGGATCCCCGAGTCGCGCAGGATCTGGTTGACGGGCCCCGATGCCGGGTCGAGCAGGAAGCGCCAGATGAGCGCCACGAGGACCGTGGGCACGACCCACGGGACGATCATGGTGGTGCGGACGAACCCGCGGGCGACGAGCTGCTTGTTGAGCGTCGTGGCGATGACGAGGCCGAGCCCGACCTGGAGCAGGAGCGTCGCGGCTGCCCACACGTGGGTCCGTCCCATGACGGTCCAGAAGGACGCGCTGGTGAACAGGTCGACGAAGTTGTCGAGGCCGACGAACTGCTCCTGGCCGGGGGCCATGAGCGAGGAGTCGGTCAGGCTCGTCCAGGCCGCGTTGAGCACCGGGTAGCCGATGATCAGGCCGAGCACGACGAAGGCCGGGGCGATGTAGAGGAACGGCTCGAGCCGGCGCCGCCGCTGCCGCCGCGCGCGGGCGGCCGGGGGCGTGACGACGGGCAGCGTGGGCGCGGGTGTCGTGGTGGTGGTCATGGTCTTCCTCGCTCGTGCCGGGCGTCCGGCCGCCCCGGGGGCGGGGCAGCCGGACGCGGCGGCTAGCTGGAGAGCTTCTCGGTGGCCTGCTCAGCGGCGGAGCGCAGCGCGTCGGCGGGCGACGCCTGCCCCTGGATCACGGAGTCCCAGGCGTTGGCGAACACGCCCCACTCGACGTCGCCCCACGTGGGCAGCGCCGGGCGTGCCCGCGCGAACTCCATCTGCTCGACGAAGACCTGGCGGACGGGGTCCTCGGTGGCCCAGGCGGAGTCGATGACGTCCTTGCGACCGGGGATGTTGCCGCTCGCCTGGATGAACTCCATCTGCTCGCCGCCGGTGACCCACTCGACGAACTCCCACGCCTCGTCGGGCGCGCCTGCGTTGGCGGCGACGCCGATGGTGGCGCCGCCGAGGATCGTCGCCTTCTCAGAGCCCTGCGGCAGCGGTGCCACGCCCCAGTCGAGGTCGGGGTTGCCCTCGGTGATCGCGTTCTGCCCCCAGGGCCCGATCGCCATCATGGCGACGCGCTCCTGGGCGAACGGCGCGACGTACGGGTCCCAGCCGCTCGTCGCGGCCAGGAAGTCGGGCGGGACGACGGCGTCCTCGAGGTGGAGGTTGGCGTAGAACTCGAACGCTTCGATGCCCTTGTCGTCGTCGAAGACGGCCCGGGTGGCGTCGGCGTCGACGATCTGGCCGCCGTTCTGCCACAGCCACGGCCAGAACAGGAACGCGCCGTAGCCCGCCGGACCCATCATGTAGCCGTAGCGGTCGCCGCCCGTGAGCTCGATCGCCGCGGAGCGCAGGTCCTGCCACGTCGTGGGCACCTCGATGCCCGCGTCCGAGAGCATCGCCTTGTTGTAGAAGAGGCCGACGTTGTTCGTGTAGTACGGCAGGCCGTACTGCTTGCCGGCGTACGTGGAGTACTCCATGGCACCGGTGTGGAAGTCGCCCGCCACGCCGCCGGTCCGGTCGGTGAGGTCCGCCAGGATCTGCGCCCCCGCGAGCTGCGGCACCGACGACGAGTCGACGATCGCGACGTCCGGGCCGCTGCCACCGCTCACCGCGGTGGTCAGCTTCGAGACGAGGTCCGCCGTGGGCAGCCCCTCGACCTGGACCGTCATGCCCTTCGCCTCGCCGAAGGCCTTGGCGGCACGCTGCAGGCCGGAGTCCGCGTCGCCGGCGACGGCGGCGTTGGCCCAGATCCGGAGCGTGCCCGGCTTGCCGCCGCCTCCTCCACCGCCGGAGGAGGAGCCGCCGCCGCCGCCGCAGGCTGCGAGGGCGATGCCGGCCGCGATGCCGCCGCCGATGCCCAGGAGCTGGCGACGGCTGAGGTTCATGGCGGAGATTGGGGTTCGGGTGGTGCGCGTCATTGCGTTCCCTCTCTGGTGTTCGACCGTCGGTCGAGTCGGTCGCTGAGGTCGACGGGGGGCCAGTCGGCCGGATCGGTCGTCCCGGTGCGGTGCGCCATGTCGCGGGTGGCGACGTAGGCGCGCTCCACGAGCTCGTCCTCGTCCGATCCGGTGAGGCGGCCGTCGTGGAGCACGAGCCGGCCGTCCACGACGACGTCGGTCACGTCGCCCGGGCCGGCACGGTGGACCACCGACCACACGGGGTCCACCAAGGGCTGGAGGCCGACCCGGCGGGCGTCCAGCCGGACCACGTCCGGCGAGCCGTCGAGCCGGCCGTCGACGCCGGCGACCCCGAGGGCGCGAGCACCCTGGACGGTCGCCATGGCGTAGGCCGCGGCCGAGCCGAGGGCTGCGGGGTCGAGCCGTGCCTGCCCCTGGGCGTAGACCGCCTGGCGCATCTCGTGGAACAGGCTCTCGGTGCCGTCGATGCCCAGCCCGACCGTCACGCCGGCGTCCACGAGGTCGGCGACGCGCGCGAAGCCCTTGGCGAGCCTGAGGTGGTTGGTCGGGCAGTAGACCACGGCGGTCCCCGTGCCGGCCAGCAGCCCGACCTCCCGGTCGGAGAGCTGGACGCAGTGCACGAGCACGGTCCCGGGCCGCAGGAAGCCGAGGCGGTGCAGCAGCTCGACCGGGCGCACGCCGTGCTCGGCGACGCACTGCTCGACCTCCGCGACCGTCTCCGCGATGTGCGTGTACAGCCGCAGGCCGAGCCGGTCCGCGGCGGCGACGGTGTCCGCGTAGTCCTCGGCCGCCGCCTGCCGCAGCGAGACCGGCGCGAGGAACAGGCGGTCGGCCGGCAGCAGCTCGGCCAGGGCGCGCTCCGCGAGGCGGGCGACGTCCGCCACCGTCGTGCACGTGCGCGCGTCGCCGCGCGTCATGACACCGAGCGCCACGCTCGCGCGCACACCGACGTCCCGGTGCCCGGCGACGGCCGCGTCGAGCAGCTCGGGCCGGTGCAGCGGGTACACGTGGTCGACGACGGACGTGACGCCGGCGCGCAGCTGCCGCGCGCTCGCGAGCGCCGTCAGGGCGCGGTGCTCCTGCGGCGTCGCGACGGCCTGCGTGGCGGCGGCCGCCGTGATGACCTGCGTGAGGGGCGCGCCCTCGGTCCGGCGGCCCGTGGGCATGAAGGCCCGCAGGTGGTCGTGCAGGTTGACGAGCCCTGGCAGCAGGAGGCTGCGCGGCGGGGTGCCCGGCGCCGGCGCAGCCGCCGGCGCGAGCCGCACCGCCCTGTCGACCACCTCGGCCGTCACGGGTGCGGTCCCCTCGCCCACCGGCACGCCGGTGAGGCGCACGGGCACCGTCACCACCACCCCGTCCGCGCGGCCTCGAGGAGGCCGTCGCGGCCGGCGCCGGCCAGCCCGAACGCCTCGAGAGTGCGCCCCTCCGCCCGGAAGTCGGTGCCGGTCGCGATCGACGCGAGGTGGATCATCGCGTCGACGGTGGGGGTCGCGACGCCCACCTCGCGCCCGATCGATGACATGAGGCACAGCGCGAACGGCACATCCTCGGTGACGTACCGGCTGCTCAGCGCGTCCGGACCGGTGCCGAACGTCGAGTCCGCGAAGGCGCTCGAGCGCAGGGTCTCGAACAGGTCCGCGCCCACGCGCGGCGCGAAGCCCTGCTCGACGAGGTACTCCTCATAACCCTTGAGGTTGCTGAAGCCGAACGCACGGCGGATCTCGATCAGCTCGGCGTCGATCGCGGCGATCCAGCGGCACACCGCAGGGCTCGCGCCCTCACCCCAGAGCAGGAACTTGCCCGCCCGGCCTTGGACCGCGCCGAGGTTGCCGAGGATCGGCGGCACGTGGTCGATGGCGTTGAAGTTGAGCAGGACTGTCTCCCACACGCTCTCGCCCGCCGTCACCGAGGGCCAGATCGCGCACGCCGTCGCCTCGGCCGGGTTACCCGCCGGCAGCCCCGCGACGACCGTGCCGCCGACCTTCCGCGACGCCGTGACCAGGCCCGGCTCGCGTACCCGCGCCCCGTACGGCAGCGAGTTCAGCTCGGCCACGTGCGCACGCACGCGGCGCCCGGAGCGGCGCATCGCAGCGACCAGGGCGAGGGCGCCGCCTCCCTCGCCGGCGAAGACCACCTGCTGGCCGTCCTCGAGGTTCGCGGCGAGGATCTCGGCGAACGCGTCGTGCCCGAAGGCGGGCACGGAGACGACGACGAGCTCGGTGCCCCGCACGGCGGCGGCCGGGTCGAGCGACGCCCTGGCGGGCGCCTCGGTCACGTGGTGCCAGGGCGAGCGGAGGCGGACGACGCCGCGCTCGGCGATCGCGTCGATGCTCGCGCGGAAGCGCTCGAGGTCGGCGACGGTGACGTCGATGCCGAGCAGCGACATCTCGATCGCGGAGCTGAGCGCCCCGGCCCCGGAGCCGAGGACGGTTGCGGACGTGGGCAGGTGGGTCATGCGAGGACCGCCTTCGCGAGCTGGGTGAGCTGGGTGCTGACGGCGTCGGGGGTGGCCCCGCCGACGCTGAGGATGACCTCGTCGACGCCGGCCGCGGCCAGGGCGTCGACGGCGTCGCGGACGCGGCCCGCCGGCCCGGCCACGCCGAATGCCTCGGCCATCGCGTCCGTGACCTGCGCCGCTGCGGCGACGCGGTCCCCGGTGCGCACGGTGGCGCGCAGCGCGCGGACCTCCTCGACGTCGAGGCCGTAGACCTCGATGAGCTCGTCGGCGTAGGCGCCGCCGGCCATCGTCGTGCACCGTGGGCGCAGCGCGGCCAGGGCCGCCTCGCGGTCGTCGCCGATCTCGACGTCGAGCATCAGGCAGATCGACGTGCGGCCCTCGGTGCGCCCCGCCGCGCCGGTGGCGACGTGGTCGCGCACGTACTGCACGTGGCTGGGCGCGATGCCGTGGGTGATGACGCCGTCCGCGACGCGGCCGGAGAGCTCGAGCATCTTGGGGCCACGGGCCGCGAGGTAGAGCGGGCCGTCCTGCACGTCCCAGCGCAGGCGCGAGCCGCGCGCGCTGAAGGTCTCCCCCGCGACGTCGGACGTGCCGCGCGAGAGCTGGCGGACGATCTCGACGGCCTCCGCCGTGAGCCGCAGCGGACGCTTCATCTCGATCCCGAGCTCGCTCGCGAACTCGTAGCCCCCCGCGCCCAGGCCGAGCACGAACCGGCCGTCGCCGATCTCCCGCAGGCTCGCGGCCATGCTCGCCAGGAGCGTCGGGTGCCGCAGGAAGGGCGACATGACGGCGGTCCCGAGCGTCACGCGCCGCGTCGCCGCCATCATCAGGGCGAGCGCGCCCGAGACGTCCCGGTGGAAGTAGTGGTCGGCCAACCACACGCCGTCGAAGCCGAGGTCCTCGATCCGGCGTGCCCAGGCCGCGGCCTCGGTCATCGGCTGGTCGGGACGGACGGTGACACCGATCTTCACGAGGCGATCTCCTGCTCGGGGTGGGGGACGAGGGGGTCGTGGGGCTGGTCGGGACCGACGCCGCCGAGCACCTCGTGCAGCAGCGCGGCCGCGCAGCGGCGGCGGTAGGCGGCGCTCGCGCGAAGGTCGTCGATGGGGCTGATGTCCGCCTGGACGGCGGCGAGGGCGGCGCGCGCGACGGCCGGGGTCACCCGGCGGCCCTCGAGCTCCGCCTCGGCGGAGCGCAGGCGCACCACGGTGGGCGCGACCGAGCCTGCGGCGAGCCGCACGTCGTGCAGCACGCCGTCCGCGACGCGCCACTGCCAGGCGAGGTCGACGACGGAGATCGCCAGCGCACGGCGCCCGCCGATCTTCCGGTAGCCGCCGGTCGCCGGCGGAGTCGGCACCCGGACCGTGACGACCCACTCGGTCGCCCGCAGGTCGACGCGCCGGGGACCCAGCAGGAAGGCCTCGAGCGGGACGTCGCGCTCACCGTCGGTCCCGCGGACGGTGACCACGGCCTCCGCCGCGAGGAGCGGGGGCACGGTGTCCGCGGCGGGCGAGCCCGTCGCGAGGTTGCCGCCGAGCGTCGCGCGGTTGCGGATCTGCTGGGACGCGAAGAACGAGGCCGCGTCCCGCAACGCCGGGAACCGGCCCGCGAGCGCGTCGACGACGCGGGCCAGGGGCGCGACGCCCGACAGGACGAGCGAGGGCCGGTCGCCGTCCTGCACCGCGAGCGGGGCGGGCGCGTCCACGAGCCCCGTGAGGTCGACCAGCCGGTCGTGGCGCGCACCCGCGCGGCGCTGCACGAGGAGGTCGGTGCCGCCGGCGAGCGGCATGCCCTGCGCCAGCAGCGCGCTCACCTCGGCGACGTGCCGCGGTCGCACGACCTGGGGCGGGGCGCTCACGAGGCACCCCCGCAGCGACCCCGAGCGACGTCGTGCAGGACGTCGTGGAAGCGGTTGTACCCCGTGCAGCGGCACAGGTTCCCGTCCAGGGCGGCGCGGATCTCGTCGTCGGAGGGGTCCGGCGACCGGTCGAGCAGCGCGGCGCACGACATCAGGACGCCGGGGATGCAGTAGCCGCACTGGACGGCCTGTCGGCGCACGAAGGCCTCCTGCAGGTCCGCGCCACCGCGGTCCGCGAGTCCCTCGACCGTCTCGACATCGGCGTCGGCGACCTGTCCCTGCAGGACCAGGCACGAGCAGACGGCGCGACCGTCGACGAGCACGGTGCAGCTGCCGCACTCCCCCATGCCGCAGCCCTCCTTGGCGCCGGTCAGGCCGAGCCCGTCCCGTAGGACGTCGAGCAGACGGGCGCCGGGCAGGTCGTCGACGCCGAGGCCGAGGGCCGCCGCGGTCGCGGCCGGGTCGACGCTCACTCCGTTGACGCGCACGGCGCCACCTCCTCCAGCAGGGCCAGCAGGCGCTCGGGCGTGACGGGGAGCTCCGCGGGCAGCACGCCCGTCGCGTCGAGCACCGCGGCGGCGAGCGCGGGGGGCGTCGGCACGACGACGACCTCGGACATCCCCTTCGCGCCGTAGGGGCCGGTCCCCTCGGCGCCCGGCACGAGGACGGTGTGCATGCGCGGCGCGTCGGCGATCGTCGGTGCGTGGTAGCTCTCGAGGCTGGTCGTGCGCGGGATCCCGTCCGTCACGACGTGCTCCTCCATGAGCGCGAGGCCGAGGCCCTGGAGGATGCCGCCCTCCGCCTGGCCGACGACGCCGCCGGGGTTGATCGCCGTGCCGCAGTCCACCGTGCAGAGCAGCTCGGGCACGCGGATCTCTCCCGTGAGGACGTTGACCTCGGCACGTACCACCTGGGCGCAGGAGCCGTAGACCCGGTGGGGCCCGAAGCGCGCGAGCTCCTCGTGCGGGACGAGGCCGGGGTCCTCGGTGTCGGGCAGGCGGAACTCCGCGCTGTGCTCGGCGCGGCCGAGGGCCTCGAGCTTCTCGCCGGTCCCCGCCGGGTCGGTGTCCAGCGGGAGCCCGAGGCGCTCGCACTCCTCGCGCAGCACGAGGCAGACGGCGTGCACCGCAGCCCCGCCCGCATAGGTCGAGCGCGAGGCGGCGGTCGGCCCGGACTCGGGGACGACCGACGTGTCGCCGACGACGACGGTGACGTCGTCGTAGGACAGGCCGAGCGTGTCCGCCGCGACCTGACGGTAGGTCGTCTGGATGGACTGGCCGGTGTGGTTGGGGCCGGCCCAGACGGTGACGTGCCCGCTCCGGTCGATGCGCAGCCGGGCACGGGCCGTGTCCCCCGTGCCGCTGCCCATGCCGACGCCCTTCATGGCGATGGCCACGCCCGTGCCCCGCCGCCACGGCCAGCAGGCACCCGCGGCCCACGCCGCCCGGTCCGCCCACAGCGGGTGCTGCTCGGCGGTCCGGAGCGCCTCGTCCACGCGCAGGCTCGCGGTGGTGCGGTGGCGGTAGAGGCTGTGCTGCTCCCCGCCGCGCAGGACGTTGCGCCGTCGGATCTCGACCGGGTCGATGCCGAGGCGGTGCGCGGCGGCCGTCATGGCGTTCTCGATCGCGAACGCGACCTGCGGCACGCCGTA
Source organism: Actinotalea sp. JY-7885 (assembly GCF_014525465.1). NCBI lineage: Bacteria > Bacillati > Actinomycetota > Actinomycetes > Micrococcales > Cellulomonadaceae > Actinotalea > Actinotalea sp. JY-7885. The sequence goes on from NZ_JACEXH010000024.1 coordinate 19,600, forward strand.
ACCGCGGAAGGCGCCCGCGTTCGCGTTGTTCGTGTAGACCACCGTGCCGTCGAACTCGGCCGCTGCGAAGGCGTAGGGCCCGGTCGACATCTCCGCCGAGGTCTTCATGACGTTGGGCCCGGACGTGATGACCGGCCCCGTGTCCGCGAGCGCGTGCACGCGAGACCCGAGGATGCGGCCGTCGGGGTCGAACCCGATGGTGATCCGCGTCCGGAACGGGTGCCGCTTCGCACCGGCGGCCATGACCTCCTCGCGCGTCATGTGCACGTGCACCGGCCGGCCGGTGGCACGCGCGAGCAGCGCGAGGTAGACGGGCATCGGGTCGTCGTTGCGGGCGCCGAACGCGCCACCGACGGGTCCCCCGACCATGCGTACCTGCTCGGGGTCGACCGCGAGCGCGCGAGCGATCTTGCGCTGGTGCAGCCCTGGGTTCTGCGAACCGCACCAGACGGTCACGCGCCCGTCCTCCCAGACGGCCGTGCCGCCCGGCGTCTCGATCGCGACGTGCTCCTGCCCCGGTGTGCGCACCTCCTCGTCGAGGACGAGGTGGGCGGCCGCGAGGGCGGCGTCCACGTCGCCCGACCGGAAGGCGATCCGACCCGAGAGGTTGCCGTCCGCGTGCAACCGCGGGGCGTCCGCGTCGAGGGCGCGCGCCATCTCGGAGACGACGGGCAGCGGGTCGAGGGCGACGCGCACGAGGGCGGCCGCCAGGTGCGCCGTCGCCGCGTCCTCGGCGGCGACCAGGGCGATCGCGTCGCCGACCTGCCGCACCACGGTGGACGCGAGCACGGGGCCGTCGACGTCGCGCGGTCCGAGCGCGTTGACGGGCACGTCCGCGGCGACGAGCACGGCGCGCACGCCGTCGAGCGCCCGCGCGGCCGTCACGTCGACCTCGACGACCCGCGCGTGGGGCACCGCGGAGCGCACGACGACCCCGTGCAGGGTCCCCGGCAGTCGGAGGTCGGTCACGAAGCGCAGCGCACCGGTGACGATCTGGGGGGCCTCCTCCGCGGGCTGCGAGCGCCCCACCCAGGGCACGCGGGCGGCGCCGAGCGCGGTCGTGGCGCTCGTCATGCCCACCACCCACCGGGACGGTCCTGCCACGCGAGCGCGACGGCGGCGGTCCACGACTGCGCCATCGAACCCAGCGGTCGCCCGTCGAGCGCGTCGTAGTACTCCGCGAAGCGCAGGTCGGCGAGCTGTCCGAGGCCGGCCTCGCGCAGGGCGCCCGCCTCGTCGTGGTGCCCGTGGTGCGCGAGCGACCACGACATCAGCCACGTGAGGACCGGCCACTGGGGCCCACGCCAGTAGTTGTGGCTCACGAAGGCGGGGCTCCCCGGCGAGGTCGTCGGCGGCAGGGGTCGATGCAGGTCCGGGTGGCCGCACCAGCGCTCGCCCATGAGCAGCGCGACCAGGTCGTCGTGGAGCGGCGCCGGCGCCCCGCACACCAGCGGCGCGAAGCCGCCCACGGTCTCCGCGTGCAGCCACCCGCCCGCGCGCAGGTCGGCGTCGCGTGCCAGGCCCGTCGTCGGTGACACGGTCGCCGCGACGGCGTCGCCGGCACGGCGCGACATGGCCCGGAGCTCGGCGGCCTGGTCGTGGCGCGCGATCCCGTCGCCGAGCCCGGCGAGCAACTCGCTCGACAGCGCGTGCAGGGCGGTGAAGAAGACGTCGCCCACGCGGAAGTCGACGACGTCGCGCGCCGCGGCGTCGTCGTAGGCGACCGACGCCAGCTGGTCGAGCAGCCAGACGTAGCGGTCGTAGTCGCGGTCGGACGGGCGCTCGCCCGCGTCCGAGACGTGGCGCAGGTCCTGGCGGACGTAGGGCTCGAGCGCCCCGACGCTCACCCTCCGGTAGGCCTCGTCCCAGCGGGGCGAGTTGTCCATCCCGGACTCCCAGCCGTGGTGGATCTCCACCAGCCCGACCGGGTTGGCCGAGCGGACGTCGCCCAGCCACCGGTGCCAGGCGAACCACGCGTCGAAGGTCCGCCCGAGGAAGTCGCGGAACAGCTCCGCGTCCTCGCCCCCGTTCGCGCGGGCCTGCGAACCGATGACGGCGAGCGCGAGGCTGTGTACGCCGGGCTGACAGATTCCCGACGTCCGTACAGCGCTCGGCGCCGCGGTGGCGCGCTCGGTCCGCCACCGCTCGGGACCGGGGAAGTAGCCGTCCTCGTCGGAGAACACGATGTGGGGGATCATCCCGGTGGCCCATTGACCCGCGAGGAGCCCGTCGAGCTCACGGAGCGCCCGGGGCACGGAGATCCGGGCCCAGCCCATGGCCACGAAGGCTGCGTCCCAGCTCCACTGGTGCGGGTAGAGGTCCGGCGCGGCGACGGTGCGGGTGCCCCGGTCGTTGCGCCGGAGCACGTCGGCAGCCGCCTGCGCCAGCCTGTCGGCCGCGTTGCTGATCATGACCTCACACACCTGCACGCCATCGTGCGTCGGGAGCAATTCCGTTCAGCGGCCGAACGTAACGGTCTGGTGCGACGGCGTCAACAGTGGCAGGATGCCGCTCGTCCGACCGCCGGGGCGGTCCCCGAACCCGGCACGACCCAGCGACCAGGGAGCCCCATGGTGGACGCCACGACGGCCGGTCCCACCCCGATCCCCGGGGACCCCGGCTCCACGCCGGCGCCCTCCCCGAGCTCGCCGGGCTCGCTCGTCGCCCTGATCCGGTCCCGGCCCGGCTGGACCCGCCAGCAGCTGCTCGCGGCCACCGGCATGTCGCGCACGACCCTCTTCGAGCGGCTGGACGCGCTGTTCGCCCACGGCTACGTCTACCAGGCCGGCTCCGCCCCGGCCGGCTCCGACCGCGAGGGCGGAGGACCCGGCCGTCGGGCCGAGCTCCTGCGCTGGGACGACCGGGGCCGGGTGGTCGTCGTGCTCGACCTCGGCCAGACGCACGCGCGCCTGTGCGTCACCGGCGTCCGCGGCGACATCCTGCGCATGCGCGACGTCGCGACGGACATCGACACGGACGCGGCGCCCTACCTCGAGACGGTGTTCGAGGTCGCGCAGGAGCTGGTCGACGCGGGGGCCGACGAGCGCCTCGTCGGCGTCGCGCTCGGCATCCCGGGCCCCGTGGACCCGGTGACGGGCGTCCTGGGCAGGTCCACCACGATGCCGCGCTGGCAGTCGTTCCCCATCACCGCGACCGTGCGGGACCGCTGGGACGTGCCGGTCGTGATCGAGAACGACGCGCGCGCCTTCGCGCTGGGCGAGTCGAGCGTCGCGGGCTCCGGCCAGACCGTGCTGGCGGTGAAGTACGCGACAGGGATCGGCGCCGGCATCGTCGACGGCGGCCACGTGCTCGAAGGCTCGGCGGGTGCGGCCGGGGACATCGGCCACATCCGCCTGACCGCCGACGGCCCGCGCTGCACGTGCGGCCGCCGGGGGTGCCTCGCCGCGTGGGCGTCCGGGCAGGCCCTGGTGCGGCGCCTGGCCGCGACCGGGGTGCAGAACCTGCCGGACATCACCGAGCGGGTGTCCGCCGGCGACCCCGCGGTCTGCGCCGAGCTCGACGCCGCGTCCGCCGCGCTGGGGCGGGTGCTCGCCACCGTCGTCGCGACCATCAACCCGGACACCGTCGTGCTCGGCGGGGCGCTCGGGCGTCTGCCACGGGTCGTTGCGGCGGTCGATGCGGAGATCCGCGACCACGTCTCCGACCGGACCACCCAGCACCTCACGGTGACCTCGGCACGGCTCGGCGCCGACGGCGCGGTCGTGGGCCTCGCCCGCAAGCTCGTGGACCTCGTGTACGCGCCCGCCGCCGTCGACGCCGCCATCGCCCGCACCGACGCCGTGGCAGGCGGCGCGTCGTGAGGGACGCGGGCAGCAGGACGGTCCACCGCGCGGACGTCGGCTACGCCGAGGCCCGGCGCGCCCTGTCCGTGTCCGCGCACCAGCCCCCGCACGCACCGGCCGCCGTCGCGCGGGTGGCCGACGAGCAGGACGTCGTGGACCTCGTGCGTGCCGCCCGGCGCACCGGCCTGCGGCTCGCCGTCCGCAGCGGTGGCCACAGCCTCAGCGCGACCCACCTGCGACCGGGGAGCCTCGCGCTCGACCTCCGCGCCCTGCGCGGGGTCCACGTCGACCCGCACCGCGGCACCGCGCGTCTCGGTCCCGGCACGACCGTCGAGCAGGCCGCCGCGCTCCTCGACGGGTCCGGCTGGTCGTTCCCCGTCGGGCACGTCCCCACCGTGGGCCTCGGTGGCTACCTCCTGGCGGGCGGGCACGGCTGGAACGCCGGCGCCTGGGGCGCGGCGTGCGAGCGGGTCGTCGCCCTGGACGTCGTCACGGCCGACGGCCGACGCCTGCGCCTCACGCGGGAGGCCGACGCCGAGCTGCTCGCGGTCGCGCGGGGCGCAGGCCCCACGTTCCCCGGCGTCGTCGTCGGGCTCGAGGTGCGCCTGGTCCCCGGCGTGCCGACGGTGGTCCGGCGCCTGCTGACCGTGGGCGGCGAGGACGCGGCCGAGGTCGGTGCCGCGCTCGACACACTGCGGACCGAGCGCCTGCCCGGGCTGGAGGTGACCGTCTTCGCGCGTCGCACCGGACCCTGCGGGGGCGGCCCGCGTGCCGCGTCCCTGACCGTGGCCGGGACCGCCTTCGGCGCCGACGCCGAGCACGCCCGGCGCCTGCTCGCGGCCCTCGACGTCCTGCCGGGCGCGCAGGGCGCCGCGGCGACCGTGCACG